>NZ_JAYGGQ010000004.1:0-251616 GCF_034931225.1 Sinomonas terricola | reverse complement strand
GTGAACACAGCAGGACGGAACGCTTCCGAGAATCTTCGCGCATCACGGTGTGCCGCAGGCACCGCATTGCTGACCTGCGGATTCTCCCTCTGACGTGCGGCTTCGCCTTCGCTGGCTGTCAGAGGGCTTGGCTAGGATTCCCCTATGGAGCTCGACACCTCGGCGGCTGAAGGCCGCGCGCCTCTCGACCGTTCCCGGCTCGGTGCCGACTTCGCGGCGCGCGCGGGGCTTTCGCGCATCGAGATCGTGGAGGAGCTCGGGTCGACCAACGACGAGCTCGTGCTCCTCGCGGAGACCCAGCCGGATGAGTGGGGGGACCTCGCCGTCCTCGTCGCCGAGCGCCAGACGCGCGGCCACGGGCGCCTCCATCGGCCGTGGGAATCGCCCGTCGGCGCGTCCCTCGCCGTCTCGATCCTCCTCCGCCCGCACAACCCAGACGGCCGCCCGCTGCCGACGCAGTCCTATTCGTGGATCTCGCCCTTGGCCGCGCTCGCCCTGCGGGAGGCGCTCGCCCAGGTCGTGGGCCTCGAATCCGCGCTCAAATGGCCCAATGACGTCGTCGTCGGGGGCCTCAAGATTTCCGGCATCCTCGCGCACCTTGCCCCCGGCGCCCACGGCGAGCCGCCCGCCGTCGTCCTCGGCGCGGGGATCAACGTCTCCCTCCGCGAAGACGAGCTGCCCGTGCCGACCGCGACGTCGGCGAGCCTCGCCGCGGGGCGCCCTGTGGACCGAACGGGCCTCCTCGCCGCGTATCTCGAGGACTTCGCGCGCCGCTACCGCGCCTTCTGCGCCGCGGACGGCAACGCGGAGACGCCGTTCGCCGGCGGCAGGAGCCTGCTCTCCCAGGTCCAGGACGCGACGATCACGCTCGGCCGGCGCGTGCGCGTCGAGCTTCCGGGCGGGCGGAGGCTCGTGGGGCGCGCGACGGGGCTCGACAGCCACGGCGCGCTCCAGGTCGTCGAGGACGACGGCGGGCGGCACACCGTGGGCGCGGGCGACGTCGTCCACCTCCGCCCGGCCGACGGCGGCTATGCGTAAGCTGCTCGTCCCCGGCGAGCAGGTCATCGTCGACACCCGTCGGCACGGCTCGGTGCTCGTCCTTCCCGCGCTCGTGGCAGTGCTCGTGTGCGGCGGGGTCGCTTTCGCGGCAGGCTGGCTCACGCGCGGACGCCTTGACGCGCTCCTCCCGTGGCTGCCACCGGGCACCGGGCCGTGGCTCGCGCTCGCGCCGACGGCCCTTGGCGCGTGGATCGTCGTCGCCTACCCCCTGCGCAGGCTCATCGCGTGGGGCAGGCTCCGCTACACCCTCACGAGCCAGCGCGTGCTCCGCCGCGAGCGCGGGCTGCGGCGGAGCGAACGCGAGCTCCCCCTCGCGATGGTGCGGGACGTCGCGGTCCACCAGTCGGTCCTCCAATCACTCGCGCGGTCCGGAACGATAACCTTGACGACAGGGCAGGCGGCGAGCCTGAGGCTCGACGACGTTCCCGAGGTGCGCAGCTTCCGTCAGCTCGTGCTTGACGCCATCGACGAGCTGCCGGCAGGCGTCGGGTTCCCAGGAGCGGACGACGGCGCCTGGCCGGGGCCGGCGGGGGCCGCGCCGCGGGACCCCTGGCAGCAAGATCCACGGCGGCAGGACCCGTGGGGGCCGGATCCGCGGCGGCAGGATTCGTGAGGGCAGAGTGAGGACTGAAGGAGGGCGACGCGATGGATGACGAGCTGGCCCCTCCCACGCGCGACGAGCCCGCGCAGGCCGAGTCTGGGACGCGGCGCGCGGCCTCGCCCGATCCGGCGCCCGAGACGGCGCGGGCCGAATATCGTCGCTCGGCGAAGTCCCTTGAGAACCTCCTGCTCGGTGGAGAGCGGACGCTCAAGCGCCGCGACGTCGCGCAGGGCGTGGGGCTCTCCCTCTTCTCTGCCCGGAAGCTGTGGCGTGCGCTCGGCATGCCCAACTTCACGGATGACGACCTCGCCTTCACGACCGAGGACCTCGAGCACCTCAAGATCATGCCGAAGCTCGTGCGCGAGGGCGTCCTGACCGAGGATGCCGCGATCTCCGTGACCCGCGCGATCGGCCAGATGACCGACCGCATGGTCGTGTGGCAGGTCGAGGCGCTCGTCGAGGACATGGTGGCGACGCAGGGCATCACCGACGCCGAGGCGCGCGTGCGGCTCGTCGACGAGCTTCCGCACCTCATCGAGCCGCTCGAGGAGATGCTCGTGTACTCGTGGCGCCGGCAGCTCAGCGCGGGCGTCCAGCGCCTTGCGGTGCGCGCGCAGGAGGGGCTCGAGGCGAGCGAGGAGGGTCGTACAGGGGGCGAGGACGATGCGCCGCTCCCACTCGCGCGCGCCGTCGGGTTCGCGGACCTCGTCTCCTACACGAGCCTCTCGCGGCGCATGAACGAGAAGACGCTCGCGCGCCTCGTCCAGACCTTCGAGAGCATCTGCGCGGAGATCATCTCCGTGGGCGGCGGCCGGCTCGTCAAGACGGTCGGCGACGAAGTCCTGTACATCGCCGAGACGCCGACGGCGGGGGCCGAGATCGCGCTCGCACTCTCCCGCGAGATCGCGGCGGACGAGCGGCTCCCGGAGGGGCGGGTCGCGATGGTGTGGGGCCGCGTCCTGAGCCGTCTGGGCGATATCTACGGGCCCACCGTCAATCTCGCGGCGCGGCTCACGGCCATCGCCGAACCGGGGCAGGTGCTCGTCGACGAGCTCACGGCCGGAGTCCTCGGGGGCGATGCGCGCTTCGTCCTCGCACCCCTTTCGGCTCAGAACGTGCGCGGCTTCGGGGAAGTGCGCCCCGTCGCGCTGCGCCGCGGCGAGGGAACCGGGATCGTGCTCGACTGACGCGCCCACGAGACCTCCAAGCGTGAGATCTCGTCGCAGACGGCACCCGTTTCCGCCGAGAGCTCACGCTTCGCGAGAGATTCAGGGCTCGAGCCGCCTCCGCAGGAGACAAAACTCGTTGCCCTCGGGATCGGCCAGGACGTGCCACGGCTCGTCGCCGGTCTGCCCGACGTCGGCGGGCCGCGCGCCGAGGGCGAGCAGCCGTTCGAGCTCGGCGTCCTGATCGCGGTCGACGGGGTTGACGTCGATGTGGAGCGGGAGCTTTCCAGTTCGAGGATCGCTGCTCGCGCTCAGGATGATGGTCGGCTGCAGGCCGCCGAACCCGGCGGGCGGGCCGATCTCGATCATGCCGTCTTCCCGATCGAGCTCCACGTAGCCGAGGACCTCGCTCCAGAACCGTGCGAGCCGTTCGGGGTCGGCGCAGCTGAGGACCAGTTCGCTGATGCGGGACGCCATGGGGCCCAGTGTACGGAGGCGCCTGGCGCCAACCGAGGGAGCGCGCCGGGGCCGCCGAGTCACATTCCCTCCGCTGGTCTCCTCGACGGGAACTGCCAGTACCGTATGTGACAGCGCTTACACATGGCGACGAGTGGGACGGAGGAAACGTGCAGGAAATGACCGGCGAGGTGCGCGAGCGGGTGCTGGCGGCGCTCGAGGCTGACGCCGAGCTTGAGCGGGGGGGTGCCGAGTGGGAGGCGTTCAGCGAACGCCTCGACCACCATCTGCCCGAGCTCGAGCGGCTGTTCGCCTCGCTCTACGGTTCGCGCGAGGACTGGACCGACCACCTTGCGGCGCTCGTCGTCGAATGCGCTGCGTCGTGGCAGGAGCGCCCGGCCGAGCTCAAGGGGCTCGACGCGCGGCGCGAGGCGGACCCGGACTGGTTCCAGTCGCGGGAGATGCTCGGCGGGGTCTGCTACGTGGACCGCTACGCGGAGAGCCTCGCCGGGCTCCGGGACCGCATCCCGTACTTCACCGAACTCGGCCTGACCTATCTGCACCTCATGCCGCTCTTCCTCGCCCCCGAGCCGAACTCGGACGGCGGCTACGCCGTTTCGAGCTACCGGGACGTCAACCCCAAGCTCGGCACGATGGCGGACCTCCGGGAGCTCGCCGCGGAGCTGCGCGCGAACGGCGTCAGCCTCGTCGTCGACTTCATCTTCAACCACACGTCCAACGAGCATGAGTGGGCCCGCCGGGCGGCGGCGGGGGATCCCGCCTTCGAGGACTACTACTGGATCTTCCCGGACCGCACGATGCCGGACGCGTACGAGCGCACGGTACGCGAGATCTTCCCCGACGATCACCCCGGGACCTTCGTGCAGCAGCCGGACGGCCGCTGGGTGTGGTGCACGTTCCACACCTTCCAATGGGACCTCAACTACTCGAATCCGGCAGTGTTCCGGGCGATGGCGGGGGAGATGCTGTTCCTCGCGAACCAGGGTGTAGAGATCCTCCGCATGGACGCCGTCGCGTTCATCTGGAAGCAGCTCGGCACAGCGTGCGAGAGCCTCCCCGAGGCACACGACCTCCTGCGCGGCTTCAACGCGGTGTGCCGCCTCGCGGCGCCGTCGCTGCTGTTCAAGTCGGAGGCGATCGTCCACCCGGACGAGGTGGTCCAGTACATCGACCCGGCCGAATGCCAGATCTCGTACAACCCGCTTGAGATGGCGCTCGGGTGGGAGGCCCTCGCGACCCGCGACGCGTCCCTGCTCTCCCAGGCCCTCGAGCGGCGGCACAACCTCCCGTCCGGCACGTCGTGGGTCAACTATGTGCGCAGCCACGACGACATCGGCTGGACGTTCGCGGACGAGGACGCTGCCGAGCTCGGCATCAACGGCTTCGAGCACCGCCGCTTCCTCAACTCGTTCTACGTCAACCGCTTCCCGGGCAGCTTCGCCCGCGGGGTCGCCTTCCAGGACAACCCGAAGACGGGGGACTGCCGGATCTCGGGCACGACGGCGTCCCTGTGCGGCCTCGAGGACGGCTCGCCCGAGGCTGTGCGCCGGGTGCTCCTGCTCCACTCGATCGCGATGAGCACGGGCGGGATCCCGCTCATCTACCTCGGCGACGAGGTGGGCCAGCTCAACGACTACGGCTACGCGGGGGAGCCGGGCCACGGGGCCGACAGCCGCTGGGTCCACCGGCCGCACTACCCGGCTGAGCGCTACGGGCATCGGCATGACCCGGCCACGCCCGAGGGAGCGATCTTCGCGGGGCTCACGACCATGCTCGCCGTACGCTCGCGGACGCCCGAGCTCGCGGGCAATCGGCTCGTCGGCTTCCACACCAACAACCGCCACGTGCTCGGCTATCAGCGGCCGGGCGAGGACGGCGCCGTCCTCGTCCTCGCCAACTTCGCTGACGGCCCCCAACACGTCACCGCGGCGACGCTCTCTGGCTTCGCGGGCGACGCCGTCGACCTCCTCACGGGGCGCGCGGTGCCCCTCGGCGACGGGCTCACGCTCGCCCCACACGAGTACGTGTGGCTCGCGGCGCGGCCCCGGGGCGAGGGCGGTTCCGGGGCGCGATAGGCGTGCGACGGCGGCGCTCGCCCGTGCGGCATGGGTACCCCTGCCCATGGCACGGTTGTCATAACACCGGCTAGGCTGACACGCGGGCTTGCTCGGGAAGCCCGGGAACAGGGGGTCTTGTCGTGCTGACAACTGAACAGGCGGAGTGGTTCGCGGAGACGTTCGAACGGCTCGTGGCGAACATCGGCCAGGCGGTGCTGGGGAAGACGCACGTGGTGAGCCTCACCGTCACGGCCATGCTCGCCGAGGGGCACGTCCTCTTCGAGGATGCGCCCGGAACGGGCAAGACGTCGCTCGCGCGCGCGCTCGCCGCGACCGTCCAGGGAACGAATTCGCGCATCCAGTTCACGCCGGACCTCCTGCCGTCCGACGTGACGGGCGTGACGATCTACGATCAGCGCACCCAGGAGTTCGAGTTCCACCGCGGCCCGATCTTCGCGAACATCGTGCTCGCCGACGAGATCAACCGCGCCTCGCCCAAGACCCAGTCCGCGCTCCTCGAGGTCATGGAGGAATCCCGCGTGACGGTCGACGGCGTGACTTACGACGCGGGCCGCCCGTTCATGGTCCTCGCGACCCAGAACCCCATCGAGCAGGCGGGAACGTACCGGCTCCCCGAGGCCCAGCTCGACCGCTTCCTCATCAAGACCTCGATCGGCTACCCCGACCATGCCTCGACCGTGCGGCTCCTCACGGGCTCCCACGTGCGGGACCGGTCGCGTGAACTGCACCCGATCATCACAACCCAGGCCGTCGCGGACATGGCCGAGCTCGCGGCGACAGCCCATGTCGACCCCGCGGTCCTCGAATACGTCTCGCGTCTGTGCGAGGAGACGCGGCTTGCGGCGGAGACGCGTCTCGGGGTGAGCGTCCGCGGCGCGATCGCGATGGTGCGCGCCGCGAAGGTCTGGGCCGCCTCCCAGGGCCGGAACTACGTGCTCCCGGACGATGTCAAGGAACTCGCCCCCGCCGTGTGGACGCACCGGCTCGTCATGGATCCCGAGGCCGAGTTCACGGGCGTGACCGCGGACCGCGTCATTGACCGGGTCCTCGCCGACGTCGCAGCCCCGCAGTCCAGGGCCGCGGCCGTCTGACCGTGGCGTCCACGAACGTTCTCCGGGACGTCCGCGACCGCGGGCGCGCCGCGCTCGCGCGCACCCGCCCGCTCCTCGACGCGCTCGCACCGGCCGCCGTCGTGCTCCGCCGGGCCGCGGCGGGGGCCTGGCAGCGAGTCGGCCCCGTGCTCGCCATCGTGAGCCCGTTCGGGTGGTGTCTCGCGGGCGCTGCGGGCCTGCTCGCCGTCGTCGGCACCGCGTACGGCTGGCAGGAGGCGAAGGCCGCCGCGCTCCTCGCGTCGATCCTCTTCGCGAGCGCGATCGCGTTCGTGCTCGGCCGCGCGTCGTACGAGGTGACCCTCGACCTCGCCCGCACGCGCGTCGCGGTGGGGGACACCGCCGTCGGCGGCCTCGAGGTCGCCAACGCCGCGCCGCGCCCGGCCGCGCCCGCGCTGCTCGAACTCCCGGTCGGCGCCGGAAGCGCCGTCTTCGAGCTGCCGCGGCTCCGGCCGCGCGAGGCGCACGAGGAGCTGTTCTCGATCCCGACCGCCCGCCGCGCGGTCATCGTCGTCGGGCCCGCGAGCTCGGTCCGCACGGATCCGCTCGGCATCCTGCGCCGCCGCGTCGTCTGGACGGATCCGCAGGACCTCTACGTGCACCCGCGCACGGTCGCGCTGGGAAGCCCCGCCGCGGGCTTCATCCGCGACCTTGAAGGCATGCCCACGGCGGAGATCTCCAATTCGGACGTCTCGTTCCATGCGCTGCGCGACTACGCGGCGGGCGACGACCGGCGCCACATCCACTGGAAGACCACCGCCCGGACCGGCATCCTCATGGTGCGGCAGTTCGAGGAGACCCGGCGCGCGCACCTCGCGATCGCACTGTCTGCGAACCTCGACGAGTACGAGGCCGAGGAGGACTTCGAGCTCGCGGTCTCGTGCGCGGGCTCGATCGGGCGCCAGGCCCTCCTCGAGCAGCGCGAGCTGAGCGCCCTGACCCAGCGCGGCCCGTTGCGGACCGAGACCGCGCGCCACTTCCTCGACGACCTCACGCGGCTCGAGGGCGCGAGCCTCCGCTCGACGACTGCCGACGCCGCGCGGTCGGCGGCGGACAGCGTGCCGAACGCGTCGGTCGTCTTCCTCGTGACGGGCGGGCGTGTCGCGCCGGCCCAGCTCAGGGTCGCGGCGGCGGCGATCCCGTGGGGCATCCGCGCGCTCGCCGTCCGGTGCGAGGCAGGCGCCGCGCCGGGCCGCGCGTCGATCGGCGACCTCGACGTCCTCACCGTCGGCTCCCTCGACGGCCTCGGCGCCGTGCTCCGGAAGGCAAAGGCATGAGTGCCCCGGCGTTTCCGCGGCGGGCGACGGCCCGCACAGCGCCGCGGCGAGCGGCGCGGGCGTGGCACCCGGGGCCGGCCTGGCTCCCCGCGGTCGACGCCGCCGCAATCCTCGTGCTCGCGGGCATCGCCCTCGTCGGGATGCACCTCGCGTACGGCGGCGACCCGCGCTATCTCGTGGCTGGCGGCGTCGGCGCCCTCGTGGGCCTCGCCGTCGGCCTCGGCTCGAGCGCGGCCCGGTTCGGCGTGCTCGCGACGGCGGGCGCCGCCGTCGTCCTCTACATCGTCGCGGGCAGCGCGGCCGCCACGCCGGACGAGGCCGCCGCGGGCTTCCTCCCATCCTTGGGGAGCCTGCGCACGCTCGTGCTCGGCGTCGTCGTCGCGTGGAAGGACAACCTCACCGTCGCGGCGCCGCTCGGAACGGGCTCGGGCCTTCTCGTGGTGCCCTATCTCGCGACCTTCGTCGCGTCCCTCGCCGCGGGCCTCGCGGCGTGCCGCGCGCGGCCGCCGTACTGGCCGCTCGTCCCGCTCGTCGGCCTCTTCATTGCAGGCATCGCGTTCGGCACGTCGGACAGCTTCGCGGCGCTGCCCCGAGGGATCGGCTTCGCCCTCGTGGGCATCCTGTGGGCGGCGGGGCGGCGGGCCGCGATCTCGGCAAGCGCCGGCCCCGAGGCGTCCGGCGAGACGACCGTGCTCAACCGGGCGGCGCGCCGTCGGGGCCGCCTCGGGCGAGCGGGCCTCGGCGCCGCCGTCGCGGCCGTCGCAATCGTGCTCACGCTCGTGCTCGCCCCCGCCCTCACGGCGGTCGCGCAGCGCGACGTCCTGAGGGACCGCGTCGTGCCGCCCTTCGACCCGCGCAGCTACGCGAGCCCGCTCTCGGCGTTCCGCGCGCTCGTCAAAGACCAGCGCGACGCGACGCTCATGACGGTGACCGGCCTGCCCAACGGCTCGCGCATCCGGCTCGCCGCCCTCGACTCGTACGACGGGACGGTCGCGACGATCGACCAGCAGGGCTCGGGGAGCTTCGCGCGCGTCGGCACCTCGGGCATCTCCGGAGGGCCGGAAGGCGACGCCCTCAAGGGCACGCCCTACACGCTCGGCGTCACGATCGGCGACTACGCAGGCTATTTCGTGCCCGGCGCGCGTCACGACACAGCGATCACGTTCGCGGACCCCTCCTCGGCCGCGGCCGACGGCCTCTACTTCAACCGGCTCACGGACACGGCCATCACGACGGCGGGCCTCGGCAAGGGCACCCGCTACTCGGTCCAGGTCGAGGAACCCGCCCGTCCCACCGACGCCCAGCTCGGCCAGGCCCAATATGCGCAGGTCGGGCTGCCCGCCGTCGACGGCGTGCCCCAGGCCCTCCAGGCCAAGGCGGGCGACATCGTCGCCGACGCCCAGTCGCCCTACGACCGCGTCAAGACCCTCACGCTCTACTTCCAGAAGTTCGGAGCGTTCAGCAATGGCCTCATCGCCGAGGGGCAGGTGCCGAGCCTCTCGGGTCACGGCGCGGGCCGCCTGAGCGCGATGCTCGCCGCGAAGCAGATGGTGGGCGACGACGAGCAGTACGCGGTCATGATGTCCCTCATGGCCCGCAGCCTCGGCGTCCCCGCACGCGTCGTCATGGGCTTCTACCCCGGCTCGACCCCCGGCACGAGCCCCCTCGACCTCAAGGGCAAGGATGTGCACGCGTGGGTCGAGGTTGCGTTCGAAGGCTACGGCTGGGTCGCGTTCGACCCGACGCCGCCCAAGGACAACGTGCCGATCCCGCCGGATCCGCAGGCCATCTCGAAGCCGCGCCCGCAGGTGCTCCAGCCGCCGCCCCCGGCGCAGGCGCCCGTCGAGCTCCCGCCGGATTCGCGTCCCGACGTGCAGGACCAGGACCAGCACAAGAACGACTTCTGGCGCATCGTCGGCCCGATCCTCGCGACGATCGGCATCGGGCTCATCCCGATCGCGGTCGTCGTGCTGCCGCTGTTCGGCATCGTGTGGCTCAAGCTGCGGCGCCGCCGGATCCGCTTCGAGGCCGAGCACGCCGCGGACCGGATTGGCGGCGGGTGGAGCGAAATCGCGAGCCTCGCGACGGACATGGGCGCGCCCATCAACCCGCGGGGCACGCGGCGCGAGGCCGCGGTCCAGCTCGCCGACGCGTTCGGCGAGGCAGCAGGGACGACGACGGCGCTCGCCCGGCGCGCGGACGCCGCGGTCTTCGGAGCGGGACAGCCGAGCGACGAGGACGTAGAGCTGTACTGGAAGGACGTCGAGACCTCGATGACCGCCATGACGTCGGGGCTCGGCTTCTGGGCCCGCCAGCGCGTGCGCTTCTCGCTGCGCTCGCTCATCGTGGACGGGCGTGCCCTCTTCGTGGCGATCGGCCGATCAATGAAGTTCCGGCGCGGCGGCGTGTGACAGGATGAATCGGCAGCGAACAGAGGGGACCATGGCTCAACTTCAGCTGGTCGACGCGTCGACGGGCAAGCGGGCGGTCGCGAAGCTCGTCGACCTCGCGATCCTCACGGCCGTCGAGCTCGTGCCGTTCGGCTTTGGAGCCGCATCGCTCGGGAGCCTCTCGGGCAGCCGCTACCCGACGGCGTCCGACGAGGCCGCGCTGCTCGCCGCGTTCATCTGGTTCGCCCTCGCGGTCGCTCTCGGGCTCGCGGTCGGCATCGTCCTGTGGGGCTGGGAGGCCCGCACGGGCTCGACCCCGGGCAATTCGCTCGTCGGGATCCGGACGGCCAACCTTGAGGGGCGCGCCCCCGGGTGGGGCGCCGTGTTCATCCGCTGCCTCGTGTTCGGCCTCGTGTGCCTCATCCCCGTCGCGGGGCTCGTGCTCGCGCTCATCTCGAATCTCTTCGACGCGAACGGCCAGCGCCAGGGCTGGCACGACAAGGCCGCACGCACGCTCGCCTTCGACGTCAGGGCGGGCCGGAACCCCGTGACGACCGGCGGCATCGAGGGCCCCGAGGCCTTCGCCCCGCCCGAGGCGCTCCCGCCTGTGCGGCCGGTCGCGTCGCCGGTGGCCGCGCCGCCCGCCGCGGCGCCGCTCGTGGCCCCCGCCCCCGCGGCCCATGCGCTTGCTGTGCCAGCTCCGCCGCAGGCTTTCGCGCCGGCACCCACGCCGCGTGCGCCGTCGTCGTTCGCCGCCCCCGCGGCCCACGGCTCCGCGTACGACGACGAGCTCGACGCAACGCGGCTCGCGCGCCCGGGCGGGCGGGGCGGCGACATCGTCCTGAGCTTCAGCGACGGGCGACGCCTCACGCTGCGGGGCCCGGTGCTCGTGGGGCGCAACCCCGCGGCCTACGACGGCGAGACGTTCCAGCAGCTCGTGAGCATCGACGACCCGGGCCGCTCGGTGTCGAAGACCCATCTCACCGTGTGGGCCGAACATGGACGAGTATGGGTGCAGGACCGGAAATCGACGAATGGCACGACGGTCGTCCGGGAAGACGGCTCGGCGTCCGACCTCGAGCCCTCGCTCCCGCTCGAGGTCGCGGCCGGGGACGTCGTGCACTTCGGCGACTGTTTTTTCTCAGTTGGAATCTCACGCGAGGCCCGCGCATGACGCCCCGCATCGGAATCTCACGGGAGGCCCGCGCATGACCGCTACCGAAGAGCCCGCGACCCGGGCGCCGCGTCCCGCCCTGCGGCTCGAGGTGGGCCACGGCACGGATCGTGGGCTGCGCCGCGAGCTCAATGAGGACTCGTACCTCGCCACGGACCCCGTGTTCATGGTCGCGGACGGCATGGGCGGGCATGAGGCGGGCGAGGTCGCGAGCCAGCTGTGCGTGCAGACCCTGCGGACGTCGCCGTCGCTCGCGCGCGGGACGCACCGCGCGACGGCGGCGACCGTGCAGGACACGATCCGGCGCGCGGACTGGCGAATCCGGCAGGCCACGGGCGCCCGCGCGGGAACCACGCTCTCGGGCGCCGTCCTCATCGAGATCTCGGCGGTGCCGTACTGGCTCGTGGCCAACGTCGGCGACTCGCGCACGTACCGGATGAACGGCGGCGACTTCGAGCAGATCAGCGTCGATCACTCCGAGGTCCGCGAGCTCATCGACCTCGGCGAGATCACGCCGGAGGAAGCGCTCGTCCATCCCCGCCGCCATGTCGTGACGAGGGCGCTCGGCACGGGCGACGACGCCGAGGCCGACTTCTGGCTCCTTCCCGTCGCCGACGGCGACCGCCTCCTCGTGTGCTCCGACGGCCTCACGAGCGAGCTGCGCGACCCCGAGATCGCGCGGATCCTCAACGGGTACCCCCACGCCCAGGACGCCGTGGACGCGCTCATCGACGCGGCCGTCCGCTCGGGCGGGCGGGACAACGTCACGGTCATCGTCGTCGACGTGCGGACGACGACGGCGGAATCCGGCGCCGTGCCCGCCCCGCGCGGTGCGGGCGCCGTCGAGACACTCGACCGCGAGCGCACGTCGGCTGCGCGTGAGGACGGTGACGGCTCGAGGCCCCCGGGAGAGACGGACGACGACGATGCACAGCGCTGAGCACGAGAGCGGCTACATACCGGGCGAGGGATGGACGGCGGCCGTGCGCGGCCGGATTGCCGTGCTCGTTCCGTCGTCAGCGGCCGGCGCCCTCGTGTCCCAGCTCTGGGGTCCGCTCGGCCCCGATGCGGACCTCTACGCCGTGCTTGGCGTCCTCACCCGCGAGCATGGCCTCGGGGACCTGCCGCCGTTCGGCATTCTCGAGCGCGGCGAGCGGCTGCGGCTCGTCGTGCGCGGCGCGGTCAGCGCGCGCGTGACGACGGCGCGCGGCACCGAGGAGGTCAGCGGAGCCGACGTCGGGACGTGGGCCGAGCGCGCCGTCGACGCGTGGAGCGGCGCGCAGCTCGAGGCCGTCGGGCCGAGGACGCCGCCCGTCGGGGCGTCAGCGGACCGATACCCCCTCGCGGACGGCGCCGCCCGCGCCGTCGCCGTGTTCGTCGGGGCCGCGGTTCGGACGCGGGGGCCTGACGCGGCCGAGCCTCCGCGCGCTGAAGCCCCGGGCGCTGCCGCCAGTGCGGACACCGAGCTGGGCGAGACGCTCACGCCGTTCGAGACCGAGGCCGCGGTCGGCGAAGCCGCGGAGTCGTCCGCGCCGCCGGTCGGCGGGCCGCGCACGCCCGAGCCGTCAGCACCCGAGGCGACCACGGGGACGACCGCCGGCTACGACCACCTGTGGGAGCAGACGGTCGTCCGCCGCGTCGAGGACGCCGCGATGAGGCCCTCGGTCGAGGAACCCGCCGCTGCGACGACAGCACCCGAAGCCGAAGCGCCCGAAGCCGAAGCGCCTGCGGGCGCGCCACGGCGCGACACACAGCCCGACCACGCGCTGCGTCCGCCCAGCGAACCGCGTCTGTCAAATCAGCCACGCGCGTCCAACCAGCCGCCCCCGCTCATCCAATCGGTCCCGTGGTCGTCGGGCGCGTCCGAGCAGCGCCGCTCGATCACCTCGGAGCTCTTTGGGGACCACGACGGCGAGACGATCGTTCGGAGCGAGCTCGATGCGGCCCCCGCGCCCGAGCAGGGAACCGGCCCTTCTCCCGAATCCGGCGTGGCCCCAGCCCCCGGCCCAGGGCCCGGGCCGAGCCCGCCAGGGCGAACCGCCCCCGGGGAACCCCGGGCCGACGCCCCGCTCGTCCTCGGCCGCGCGTGCCCCTCGAAGCATGCGAATCCGCCCACGAACGCCCAGTGCCGCGTGTGCGGCGTGCCGCTCTCGGGCGAGGCACGCCAGCTTCCGCGTCCCCCGCTCGGGCGGGTGCGCTTCGCGGACGGCGACGTCGTCGAGCTCGTCGAGCCCCTCGTCGTCGGCCGCCAGCCATCGGTCTCGCGCGTCCCCAGCGGGGCGATTCCGCGGCTCGTGACGGTCGAGAGCCCGTCCGGGGACATCTCCCGCAACCACCTCGAGGTCCGGCTCGAGGGCTGGCACGTCATGGTCCGCGACCTCAAGGCCACGAACGGCACGGTCATCGAACGCGAAGGCCAGCCTGCCCGCCGGCTCGGCCAGGGCGAGATGGCGATCGTCCTCGACGGCGATGTCGCGGACCTCGGCGACGGCGTGACCCTCACGTTCGAGGACGTGCCGTGAGCTCGAAGCGCCCGCCGGCCCCGCCCCCCGACCTCGGGGGCTACCGCTACCTGAGCCTCCTCGGCTCCGGCGGCTTCTCCGACGTGTACCTGTACGAGCAGGACCGCCCACGCCGGAAGGTCGCGGTCAAGGTCCTCGTCTCGGATCTCCGCACGGAGTCGGCGCGCCGCCAGTTCGAGACCGAGGCCAACCTCATGGCCCAGCTCTCCTCGCACCCGTACATCGTGACGATCTACGAGGCCCAGACCACCGAGACCGGGCATTCGTACCTCGCGATGGAGTACTGCTCGCGGCCAAGCCTCGACATCCGCTACCGGCGCGAGCGGCTGAGCGTCGACGAGGTCCTCGCGATCGGCGTCCAAGTCGCGTCCGCGGTCGAGACTGCGCACCGGGCGGGGATCGCGCACCGGGACATCAAGCCCGCGAACATCCTGACCACCGATTACAACCGCCCGGCGCTCACCGACTTCGGAATCTCGGGGACGGTCGAGGGCGGTGCCGACGACGATCTCGGCATGTCGATCCCGTGGTCGCCGCCCGAGTCGTTCCGCGGCGGCCCGGTCGACGGCGTGCGGCTCGACGTGTGGGCCCTCGGCGCGACCCTGTACACCCTCATCGCTGGCCGGTCGCCCTTCGCTGCGTCCGACGGCGACAACTCCCAGCGTTCGCTCATCTCGCGCATCAGCACGCAGCCCGTTCCGCGGACTGGCCGCGCCGACGTTCCCGAGTCGCTCGAGCTCGTCCTCGCGACGGCCATGGCGAAGGCCCCCGAGGCGCGCTACTCCTCCGCGCACACGTTCGCGCTCGCGCTCCAGCGGATCCAGAGCGAGCTGGGGCTCTCCGTGACACCTTTCGAGGTGCTCGCCGAGCCCGCGTACGACGACAGACCGGACGACGGCGTCGAGGCCACCCGCGTGCGGGGCATCGTCGCGATCAGCCCCGAGGGCCCGACATCGCGCTCGGCAGCTCGGACGAGCCCTCCGCCCCGGCTGGCCGAGAGTTCGACGGCGCACGGCTCGCGCGGGCCCGGTGCCGCGCGCGGGCCTGCAGCGGCGTCTGAATCCGCAGCCGCGCCGCCGGCCCCGATCTTCCCGCCCCGCCGCTCGCCCGACGCGGGCCCCACGAGGCCGCGCAGTGCGGTGCCCGTCCCGTCCCGGCCGGAGGCTGACGAGGCGACGGTCCTGCGCGGCGCGGCCCTCGCCCCCGTCGCGCCCGAGGCTGCCGATCTCGACGCCGCGGCCCACGGTGGCGAGGCCGCACGCTCAAGGCGGCGCCGCGCCGTCGTGCTTGGCTCGATCGGGGGAGCCGTCCTCGTCGGTGCGGTCGTCGCGGGAGGCCTTCTTGCGCCGTCGCTCGCCCAGCGGCCCGCGAACACCCCCTCGCCCGCGGCCACTGGAAAGCCGATCGATGCCTCGGACACCGGCTCCGTCCCCGCCGTCACGAACCTCACGGCGGCGGACGCGGGAGCAAACGTGCGCTTCACGTGGGCCAATCCTGCGCCGCATCCCGGAGATTCGTACCTCGTGACGGTCTTGCGGCTCAACGGCCAGACGGCGCCGTCCGTCGTGACGGCGACCGAGACGACCCTGCCCAAGGCCGCGTCGGGGCAGACGTGCGTGCGCGTCGTGATCCGGCGAAGCGACGGCGCCGTCGGCGTGATGGATGAGAGCGCACCGAGCGCATGCTTCCCGCGCTAGCGCGCGGGCCGCAGAGGGACGGGAGGAGAGAGTCATCGAGAGAAGGGGGAGGACGCATGGAGGCCAGTGAGACCGCGGGCGCCGCGGACCTCGTGGTGGAGTTCTGCGGCGAGCTGTATCGCCCCGACGCGGACGGAGTGTTCGGGATCGGGCGCGAGGGCGACCTCGAAATCGACGAGAACCCCTACCTGCACCGGCGCTTCCTCGAGATCTCGCGCTCGGAGGGCATCTGGTGGCTCACGAACGTGGGCTCGCTCATCTCGGCCACGGTCGCGGACGTGAGTGGGGGCCTTCAGGCCTGGGTCGTTCCGGGGGCCAGGATCCCTCTCGTGTTCGACCACACGAACGTGATCTTCACGGCGGGCGCGACGACCTACGAATTCGCGGTGCATGTGCGCACGCCGTCGTTCGTGCGCCGCCAGAACCCGGACGAAGCCGACGTCTCGGGGGAGACCACGATCGGTCCGATTGTCTTCACGGACTCGCAGAAGGCCCTCATCGTGGCGCTCGCCGAGCCCATGCTGCGCCGCGACGGGACGGGCCTGAGCGCCATCCCGACGTCGGCCGCGGCCGCGCGGCGCCTCGGCTGGCCGCTCACGAAGTTCAACCGGAAGCTCGACAACGTGTGCGACAGGCTCGACCGCGTCGGCGTCGCGGGCCTCCGCGGGGGCAGCGGGCGGCTAGCGACCAACCGCCGCGCGCGGCTCGTCGAGCACGCCGTGAGCTCGCATCTCGTCACGGCCGACGATCTCGAGCTGCTCGAGCGCGAGGCCCGCGCGAGCGCGCGGGCCGGCTCGGGCCCGCGCGGTGCGGGCGACGACGACGGCGCGGAGCCGGAGGAGGGCTCGGCCCATGCGGGTTAGGCTCACACTCCGGCGCGGCCCGGAGGCGCCCGCGGATCTCGCCGTCACGGTGGACGGGCTCGCGACCGTCGCCGACGTCGCCCGCGAGCTGACCCTCGCGGACCCCCGCCGGCCGGCCGGGACGACGTCGGGCGCGGCCGGCGAGGGCCTCACCCTGCGGGTAGAGGAATCCGTGCTCGCGGGCGGCATGACGGGCCGGGTCCTCGACCCCGACGCGATGCTGCTCGAGTCCGGGCTCCGCCAGGGCTCGACCGTCTCGGTCGTGCCCGTCGCGCGGGACTTCGCCACGGCGGGCCACGCCCCCGACCGCGGGCCGGCCGCCGCGACCCTGCGCGTCGTCGCGGGGCCGGACACGGGGCGCGAGTTCTCGCTGCCCGCGGGGAGCAGCCTCGTGGGGCGCGGTGCCGACGTCGACGTGCCGATCAGCGACCCCATGGCGTCGAAGCGCCACGCGCGGATCACGGTCGGCGAGACGATCGAGATCGCGGACCTCAACTCGTCCAACGGCCTCGTCGTCGACGGCCACACGGTGAGCCGCGCCGTCCTCGGCCCGAGCGACCTCGTGACCCTCGGCGAGACGACCGTCTCCGTCGTCGGCCTCGGGCACGATTCCGCGCGCGGCCAGTCGACGCCGCTCGTGCCGTTCAACCGCTCGCCGCGCGTCGTCCCGCGTTTCCCGGCCACACGCCGCGAGCTTCCCGAGGGCCCGCAGCGGCCGCGGTTCCAGCCGTTCCCCGTGGCCATGGTGGTCCTCCCGCTCATCCTCGGCGGGGTCATGGCCATGGTCCTCCAGAACCTCCTCACGGCCGTGTTCATCGTGCTCATGCCCCTCCTCGCGGTCGGCATGTGGATGGAGACGCGCCGCCAGGTAAAGGCCGAGCTCAAGGAGGAGACGGAGCTCTTCGAGGGGCGCCTGGCCGAGTTCGAGCGCCAGATGGCCGCGCTCCGGGAGACCGAGCGCGAGGTGCGGCTCGCCGAGGCCCCGTCCGTCGCCGAGACGGTCGAGTCGATCTACCGACTCGGCCCGCTCCTGTGGACGCACGCGCCCGAGAACCCGGGGTTCCTCTCGGTCCGCCTCGGCCTCGGCACGGCGCCGTCGCGCATCCAGGTCCAGGCGCCTCCCTCGGGCCAGACGCTCCCCGAGTTCACGCGCCGGCTCGACGAGGCGGCCCGCGGGTACGCGACGATCGACGCCGTCCCCGTGACCGCGAACCTCCGCCAGGGCGGTGCCCTCGGCATCGCGGGCCCGCGCGGCCTCGTCGAGGACGTCGCGCGCGGCATCCTGCTCCAGCTCGCGGGGCTGCACTCCCCGGCGGACGTCACGGTCGCGGCCTTCGCCTCGCACACGTCGAAGGCGCAGTGGGCCTGGCTCCAGTGGCTTCCGCATGTGGGCTCGCCGCATTCGCCGCTCGCGGGCGATCATCTCGCGGCTGGCCCCGCGGCTGGCGCGATGCTCCTCACGCGCCTCGAGGAGCTGCTCTCGGTGCGCGCCACGGCGGCGTCCCAGGGCTCGGGGCGGACCGGCCGCCGCGGTCCCATCGCGGAGGAGGCCGCGGGCCACTCCGAACCGGTGACGCCGACCGTGGTCGTCCTCGTCGAGGACGACGCGCCCGTGGACCGCGGCCGCCTCACGCGCCTCGCCGAGCTCGGCCCCGACGCGGGCATCCACGTCGTGTGGATCGCGGCGAGCGTCACGCGGCTTCCCCAGGCGTGCCGCGACTTCCTCGCGGTCGACGGCGAGCGGGGCGCCACGGGCGGGCAAGTCCGTCTGGGCCGCGAGTCGTACCCCGTGAGCTGCGAGAGCGTCGACGAGGCCCTCGCGGTGCAGCTCGGCCGCATGCTCACGCCGGTCACCGACGTGGGCCGCCCCGTCGACGACGAATCGGACCTGCCGCGCTCCGTCTCCTACGTCACCATCGCGGGACGCGAGCTCGTGGACGACGACGGCGCGGTCGCCGAGCGCTGGCAGCAGAGCAATTCGGTGCGCGCCACGGCGTCCCCGAACCCGAAGGCCAAGGGCACCCTGCGCGCGCTCGTGGGCTCGAAGGGCGTCGAGCAGTTCTTCCTCGACCTCAAGAACGAGGGCCCGCACGCGCTCGTGGGCGGCACGACGGGCGCGGGCAAGTCGGAGTTCCTCCAGTCGTGGGTCATGGGCATGGCCGCCGCCTACAGCCCAGACCGGGTGACGTTCCTGTTCGTCGACTACAAGGGCGGCGCCGCGTTCGCCGACTGCGTGAGCCTCCCGCACTGCGTGGGGCTCGTGACAGACCTCTCGCCCCACCTCGTGCGCCGCGCGCTCGCGTCGCTGCGCGCCGAGCTGCACTACCGGGAGCACCTGTTCAACCGGAAGAAGGCCAAGGACCTCCTTGACATGGAGCGCGCCGCGGACCCCGAGACGCCGCCGTACCTCGTGATCGTGGTCGACGAGTTCGCGGCCCTCGCGAACGAGGTGCCCGAGTTCGTGGACGGCGTCGTGGATGTCGCCGCGCGCGGGCGTTCCCTCGGGCTGCACCTCATCCTCGCGACGCAGCGGCCCGCGGGCGTCATCAAGGACAACCTCAGGGCCAACACGAACCTCCGCGTCGCGCTGCGCATGGCCGACGAGGCGGATTCGGACGACATCCTCGGCGAGAAGACTGCCGCCTACTTCGACCCGGCGATTCCGGGCCGCGGCGCTGCGAAGACGGGGCCGGGGCGGATCCAGACGTTCCAGACCGGCTACGCGGGCGGCTGGACGACCGAGCGGCCCGCGAAGCCGCGCATCGACGTCACCGAGATGGACTTCGGCTCGGCCGCGACGTGGGAGCCGTCCGGGCTGGACACGGGGGAGCCGGGTCCTGAAGGCCCGAACGACATCGCGCGCATGGTCCGGACAATCACCGTCGCGGCGGACCGCGCAGGGATCGGCCTGCCGCGCAAGCCGTGGCTCGCCGAGCTCGCCGATGCGTACGACTTCACGCGCCTTCCGAACCCCCGCACGGACGAGCGCCTCCTGCTCGGGGTGCTCGATGATCCGGCCCACCAGGCCCAGCCGACGTTCTCCTACGAGCCCGACGCCGATGGCAACCTCGCGATCTACGGCACCGGCGGCGCGGGCAAGTCCGCCGCGCTGCGCACGATCGCCGTCTCGTCGGCCGTCACCGTGCGTGGCGGGCCCGTGCATATCTACGGGATCGACGCCGGGTCGCGGGGCCTTCACATGCTCGCCCAGCTTCCGCATGTGGGCGCGATCGTCGACGTCGACGACGCCGAGCGGGTCGGGCGGCTCATGCGCCGCCTCCGCGGGATCGTGGACGAGCGCTCGGAGCAGTACGCGGCAGCCCGCGCGGGCTCGATCGCGGAGTACCGCGCTCTGGCCGGTCAGCCTGACGAACCCCGCATCCTCCTCCTCATCGACGGCATGTCCGCGTTCCGCGATGCGTACGAGTATTCGTCCGAGGGCGCGGCGGTCTTCGAGACCGTGGCCCAGCTCGCGTCCGACGGCCGCGCCGTGGGAGTGCACATCGTCATGACGGGCGAGCGCCCCAACTCGATTCCCGCCTCGATCGCGTCCTCGGTCCAGAAGCGGATCGTCCTGCGCATGGCGGGCGAGGACGACTATCTCATGCTCGGCCAGCCCCGCGACGTCCTGACGCCGCAGTCGCCGCCCGGACGCGCCGTCGTCGGCGGCCTCGAAGTCCAGCTCGCGATCCTCGGCGGCAACGCCAACGTCGCGGTGCAGGGCCGCGAAACGGCCCGGCTCGCGGCTGCGATGCGGCGCCAGGGCGTGCTCGCCGCGCCGGACGTGCAGAATCTCCCCGAGCTC
This sequence comes from Sinomonas terricola, assembly GCF_034931225.1. Classification (NCBI taxonomy): domain Bacteria; kingdom Bacillati; phylum Actinomycetota; class Actinomycetes; order Micrococcales; family Micrococcaceae; genus Sinomonas; species Sinomonas terricola. The sequence continues at coordinate 231,398 of NZ_JAYGGQ010000004.1, read as the reverse complement.
GTGCCGCTCGATTCGCTCGAGCCGTCCCGCGACGGGCGGATCGCCCTCGGACTCGACCACGAGACCCTCGATCCCCTGTACGCGGACCCCGCGGGAGCATTCATGCTCACCGGCCCGCCCGGCTCGGGGCGTACGACGGCGATCGTCACCCTCGCGTCGGCGCTGCGGTCCGCGCGGCCCGGCGTCCGCAGGGTGTACTTCGGCGCGCGGCGGTCCGGGATCGAGCGGCTCGGGGTGTGGGATGCCGCGTACACCGGCGAGGACGCCGTGGGGCAGGCCGCCGAGGAGCTCGCGCTCGACGTCGGCTCGTCCGAGTTCGCGCTCTTCGTCGAGGGGATCACGGAGTTCGACTCGACGCTCGCCGAAAGCGCCATCACGGCCCTCGTCACGGCGATGGCCCGCGAGGGCCTGTGGGTCGTGGGGGAGTCCGAAACGTCGGCGTGGTCTTCGGCGTGGGGCCTGTCCCAGCCGTTCAAGAACGCCCGCCGCGGGCTCCTGCTCAACCCCGAGGAGCACGACGGCGACACGCTCCTGAGCACGTCCCTCGGCCGGATCCGCGGGGTCGCGCCGGTTCCCGGGCGCGGCTACTACATCTCGCGCGGCGGGGCGCGGCGCGTCCAGACCGCCGTGGCCGAGGGGGAGTTGTCCCCATCGACCCCCTCGGGAATGCCGGGCTAGATTCTTGTCAAGACCTCGGACTGCTGGAGGGTCCGGGCCGAAATTCCTCGCAACGCCGGGGACGTTGAGAAAGGAAAGAAATCATGGCAATTCGTCAGGGTGCAAACGTCGCGGAGCTCCGCGGTGTCGCGAAGCAGTTCGACGGCAAGGCCGGTGAGATCGAGAACATCAAGAACCAGCTGAACGCCCTCATCAACAGCAACATCCCGGAGAACTGGGACGGCCAAGACGCCCAGAAGTTCAAGTCGGACTGGGCGGCGCAGGGCTTCAAGTCCCTCACGACCCTCATCCAGCAGCTCCGCGACGCGTCGCGCACCATGAACACCAACGCGGCCGCCCAGGAGCAGGTCTCCTCGGCGCTCTGATCGCGCGGGGCAGGCCACGCCTCTCATCGCGCGTCACCGAACACCCTCGGCCCTTCGGCCGGGGGTGTTCGGCTTGTCGGAGGGAAGCGTGCGTCCGCGACGTGCGGTAGCCTCCTGCCCATGACCTACACCGTGGATTTCGCCGACGTCTCGACCGTCGGACTGGAATCGTCGCCCGTCGCACCGGCGCTCGCCGGCCTGCGGGCGAACGAGGCCCGCTACTTCAAGAACAAGTACGGCCACGACTTCACCGTGGAGCCCGCGGGCGAGGCCCAGGCGACTATCGAATGGGTGCACCGGATCCTCAAGGAGGAGCGCGACCTCGTCATCTCGTCCGTTCCGCTCGAAGCGACGGCGTTCCAGGTCGAGAACATCCGCATGGCGTACGTGTTCTACGAGAACGGCCTGTCCGTCAACGTCATGTACACCGTGGACGACGGTGGGAAGCGTGCGGTCGGATTCAAGCTGTCCGACGGGATGGAGGTCCCCGAGGAGCTGGCCTCGCAGTTCAAGTTCGCGAGGCAGAAGTCGCGGCTCGCGGGGACCATCCGCGGCTCGTACTTCGTCATCAAGAACGAGTACTGACCGGCAGGGCTGGAGGGCGGACGTGCGTATCGTAGCGAGCGAGTTCATGAGCCTGGATGGGGTCGTGCAGGCCCCCGGGGGCCCGCAGGAGGATCCGAGCGGCGGCTTCCGCCACGGCGGATGGTCGCTGCCCTTCTTCGACCCGGAGGCGATGGGCTCCGTCATCGGAGAGATTGCCGAGCGCAGCGAGGCGCTCCTGCAGGGCCGGCGAACGTACCAGGTCTCGTCGGCCGCATGGCCCGAGCGGTCGGGCGACCCGTTCGCCGACTGGATCAACAGCGCCCAGAAATACGTCGTGTCCGATTCGCTCTCGGAGGCGGATCTGACGTGGAATCCCACGACCGTCATCCGCGGCGCGGACCTTCTGGCCACCGTGTCGGAACTGCGCGGCAGGCAGGGCGGGGACGTCTACATCTACGGCAGCCTCTCGGTCGTTCGCGCGCTGCTCGCGGCCGAGCTCATCGACGAGCTCATCCTCATGATCGAACCCGTCACGCTCGGCGGGGGCAAGACGCTCTTTGCGGCCGATGGCGAGATGCGGCGGTTCGAGCTCGTCTCCGCGGCGACGTCGTCGACGGGCGTCCAGATCTGCCGCTACCAGCCCGTTCGGTAGGGCACCTCCGTCGCTCGCGGAACCCTTCTCTTGTCGGAGGGGTAGGGCAAGATAGGACACGTGACCGCAGAACCCGTGACCCCGACTGCAACCCCGTCTGCCAAGCTTCGCGAGGAGTACGAGGCCCTCGCCGAAGAGGTCCGCCGCCACAGGACGCTGTACTACAACGAGGACGCGCCGGTCATCTCGGACGCCGAGTACGACGCACTGTTCCGGCAGCTCGAGGAGTTCGAGGCCCTGCACCCGGAGCTCGTCTCGAACGATTCGCCCACGCAGGAGGTCGGCGGCGAGGCGACGGCGGCCTTCGCCCCGGTCACGCACCTGAGCCGCATGTACAGCCTCGAAGACGTCTTCTCGCTCGACGAGCTCAATGCGTGGATCTCGCGCGCCGAGGCGAGCATCGCCTCGATCGGGAATGGCCGCCCGCCGGTCCGCTGGCTCACGGAGCTCAAGATCGACGGCCTCGCCATCAACCTGCTCTACCGGCGCGGCGAGCTCGTGCGGGCCGCGACGCGCGGCGACGGACGCACGGGTGAAGACGTCACTCACAACGTGTTCACGATCAAGGACATCCCCCGGAGGCTCGCGGGCGAGGGCCACCCCGAGGAGGTCGAGATCCGCGGCGAGGTTTATATCCCGCAGAAGGCCTTCCAGGAGTTCAACGACGCCCTCATCGCGGACGGAAAGGCGCCGCTCGCCAATCCCCGCAATGCCGCGGCGGGTTCGCTGCGGCAGAAGGACCCGGCCGAGACGGCGAAGCGTCCGCTCAGCATGTTCGTGCACGGCGTCGGCGTCCGCGAGGGGATCGCCGCGACGAGCCAGGCCGAGACGTATGCGCTGCTCAAGTCGTGGGGCCTGCCCACGAGCCCGTACTTCGAGGTGCTCGAGAGCTACGAGGGGGTGCTCGCGTACATCGAGAGGTTCCGGGAGCAGCGCCACAGTCTCATCCACGAGATCGACGGCATCGTTATCAAGGTCGACGATTTCGCGACGCAGCGCGCCCTCGGCCACACGAGCCGCGTCCCGCGATGGGCCGTCGCGTTCAAATACCCGCCCGAGGAGGTCCACACGAAGCTCCTCGACATCATGGTCAATGTGGGGCGCACGGGCCGGGTCACCCCGTTCGGCGTCATGGTGCCCGCGAAGGTCGCGGGGTCGACGGTCGAGATGGCCACGCTCCACAACCAGGATGTCGTCAAGGCCAAGGGCGTCAAGATCGGAGACATCGTCGTGCTCCGCAAGGCCGGAGACGTCATCCCGGAGATCGTCGGGCCCGTGCTCGCGCTGAGGGACCAGCAGGTCCCTCCCGTGCGCGACTTCGTCATGCCCACCGAATGCCCATCCTGCGGGACGCCGCTCGCCCCGGCCAAGGAGGGCGACGTCGACATCCGCTGCCCGAACGCCCGCTCGTGCCCGTCCCAGCTGCGTGAGCGCGTCTTCCACCTCGCGGGCCGCGGGGCGTTCGACATCGAGGCGCTCGGCTGGGAGGCGGCCATCGCCCTGACGCAGCCCGCCGCGCCTGAGGTGGCCCCGCTCGAGAACGAGGCCGGAATCTTCGACCTCGCCCCCGAGGACTTGCGCGACGTCATGATCCGCCGCGAGAAGCGCTCGAAGGGAGTCGGCACGGGGGAGTGGGAGCTCGTCCCGTACTTCTGGACGAAGCCGACCGCCAAGACTCCCTCCAAGCCGACCGCCAACACCGAGAAGCTCTTCCGCGAGCTCGAGAAGGCCAAGTCCCAGCCGCTGTGGCGCGTGCTCGTCGCCCTGTCCATCAGGCATGTCGGTCCGACGGCGTCCCGCGCGCTAGCGACCCGCTACGGCTCGATGGACGCCCTGCGTGCGGTCCTCGACGCACCGGATGCGCGCGAGCAGCTCGCCGATGTCGACGGCGTGGGCCCGATCATCGCCGATGCGCTCATCGAGTGGTTCGCCGAGGACTGGCATCGCGAGATAGTGGACCGCTGGAAGGCCGCCGGCGTCAAGATGAGGGACGAGCAGCACGGCTCCACGCCACGGACCCTCGAGGGCCTTACGGTCGTCGTCACCGGATCGCTCGACAGCTTCAGCCGGGACGAGGCGAAGGAGGCGATCATCCTGCGCGGAGGGAAGGCGGCCGGATCGGTCTCCAAGAACACCGACTTCGTGGTCGCGGGGGAGAACGCCGGCTCGAAGCTCGACAAGGCCGAGTCGCTCGGCGTTCCCGTCCTCGACGAGGACGGGTTCCGGAAGCTCCTCGCCGAGGGCCCTGCGGCGTTCGGCGCAGCGGAGGGCGACGGCGCAGGGGAGGGCGACGTCGCCGCGGGGGCAGCCGACGAGCCCAAGGCAGCCGACGGGCCCGAGGCGGCGGCACTCGCGGCCGAGGCGGACGAGGCGCAGTGACCGTGGACGGCTACAGCACCGAATTCCTCGCCGAGCTCCTCGGGACGGCCCGCAGGGCCGCGGCCGCGGGCGCCGCTGTCCTCGCCACGCGCGACGGCGCCCGCCTGGGCCAGGAGACGAAGAGCTCGGGAAGCGACTGGGTCACCGAGTTCGACGTCGCGGCGGAGCTGGCCGTGCGCGAGGTCCTTGGGGCCGAGCGGCCCCATGACATCGTCACGGGCGAGGAGCAGGGCACCACGCGCGCGTCGGAGCCGAGCGGCTTCCGCTGGTCGATCGACCCGCTGGACGGCACGACGAATTTCATCCGCGACATCGTCTACTACGCGACGAGCGTCGCCGTCGCCGATGCGAGCGGCCGCTGGCTCGCCGGCGTCGTCCATGCCCCCGCGCTGCGCCGCGAATACTGGGCCGGACGCGGTTCAGGCGCGTTCCGGAGCGATGACGGCGGTGCGCCGCGCCAGCTCGACGGCCCGGTGCCGGGGCGGGACGCCGCCGGATCCGCGATCATCGCGACGGGCTTCAGCTACGACCCGGCGATCCGCCGCGACCAGGCCCGCTTCCTTCCGCAGCTCATGGACGGGTTCGGGGACATGCGGCGGCTCGGCTCGGCCGCGCTCGACCTGTGCCTGGTCGCCGACGGCACGCACGACGCGTACGGCGAGCGCGGGCTCAACGAGCACGACTTTGCCGCGGGTGCGCTCATCGCCGAGGAGGCGGGCTGCTGGGTCCGGCGGCCCCAGCTCACGAGCCCTCTCGACGGCGGCCCGAGCGACGCCGAGCGCCTCGCCTCGTGGACGTGCGCGGGCGGCATCGAGTTCTCGGGGCGGTTCCCGCTCCTATGACGGCGCTCCTCACGATCCGGGACGCGCTCGAGAGCGACTACCCGGAGATCGCCCGCATCACGCGCGAGGCCTATCTCGGGGCCGGGTATTTCGAGAGCCACGAGCATCCTTACCTGCGGCAGGTCTCCGACGTCGCCTATCGCGCGGCCCGCGGCACAGTCCTCGTCGCCGAGCGGGACGGCCGCATCATCGGCTCGGTCACGGTCATGGCGCACGGCGACGGATTCGAGCAGGTGGCTCGCGAGGGCGAATACGAGTTCCGCCTCCTTGTCGTCGACCCCACGGTCCAGCGCTCGGGCGCAGGCAGCGCGCTCGTGGCCGAAGTCGAGGCGAGGGCCAGACGCGCGGGGGCGGGCGCCGTCGTCCTCACAACTGGCAAGGACTGGGAGGGCCCCAATGCCCTCTACCCGCGCCTCGGCTACGAGCGCGCGCCAGAACGGGACTGGCCGATCCCGGGAACCGATATCTGGCTCCCGGTCTACCGGAAGGTGCTCTGACTGTCACACTTGCCGCCCGAATGGGGTCACTCTTGTATCAGAGCGACCCAAAGGAGGGGTTGACATGGCACCGATCATCTCGACCATCGATATCGGGCGTCCTCCGGAGGAGGTGTTCGCGTATACAACCGACCCGTCGCGGTTCCCCGAGTGGCAGTTCGACGTCGTGAGCGTGCGCTTCGACGATGCGGATCCGCGGGGCGTGGGCTCCCGGTTCATGACGACCCGCCGGGTGGGCCGCATGCAGCGGACGACGACGCAGGAGATCACCCGCATCGACGCCCCCAGAAAATGGGCCGCGCGCACCGTCGGCGGGCCATTCTGCCTGCTGGCGGAGGTCACCGTCGAGCCGATCGGCGACGGCCAGCGCTCGCGGGTCACGCTGTCCCTCGACTTCACGGGTCGCGGGCTGGGCAGTCTGCTTGTGCTCGCCATCCGCCGGATGGCGGCGAAGGAGGCCCCCAAGAGCGCCCGGAACCTCAAGGAACGCCTTGAGAGCCGCGGCCGCGGCGCCGCCGCGTAGACCGCAGGCTTGCCTCAGCCGTTGAGCCCGTAGCGGTGCTCGGGCCGCCCCGTCGCGCCGTAGCGGAGCTGGATCTCGACCGAGCCGTCGTCCGCGAGCGCGGAGAGGTACCGCTGAGCCGTGGCCCGGGAGACGCCGACGACGGCGGCCACCTCGGCGGCCGAGAGCAGCTCGCCCGAGGCGAGGGCGTCGAGCACGGCGGCTTCGGTGCCTGAGCGTGCCCGGCTCGGTGCCGCGGCGTCGCGCGCGCCAAGGAGCGCGCGGCGGGCGCGGTCGACGGCGCTCTGATCCAGGGTGCCGGGGTTTGCCAGCAGCCGCCGGAAGCGCGCATAGCCGCGCAGCACGGCCTCGAGGTCTTCCGCCGAAAACGGCTTGAGGAGGTAGCCGAGGGCGCCGCGGCGCAGGGCGGCCCGGAACGATTCGGGTTCCGCGGCGGCCGTGAGCATGAGCGCGTCAACGTCGAGGCCGCGCAGCACGTCGAGGCCGGACATGTCGGGGAGGTACACGTCGAGGAGCACGAGATCGGGCTTGAGCGCGTGGATCGTCTGGAGCGCGAGGGCCGCGGTCCCGACGGGTGTGAGGGCCGCGAACCCCGGCACGGCGTCGACGTACGCGGCGTGGAGTCGCGCGACGTGGAAGTCGTCGTCGACGATGAGCACCCTGTAGTCGTTCACGGGGCCGTCCCTTCCTGCGCGATTCCCCGCGTGTCCTGCGCAATTCCCCGCGTGCGGCCGACGACGCGCGCCCCGAAGACGGCGCCCGGCCCGCCAGCGCGGCCCGGCGAGATGACCCACACGTCGCCGTCGCGCCGTCGTGCGAGCTGGCGGGCAAGCGGGAGGCCGAGCCCGTGCCCCGAGGCCGGCTCGAGGCTCGCGACGCCGCCCGGTGGAGTCTCGGCGCCGGGATCTGGCCACTCGTTCGGCGAAACGTGGCCACTCGTCCCCTCCGGACCCGTGGCCACGTCTCGACCGACGGGTGGCCAGCTCTCGCCGCCCGCGCCCGCTCCAGCGGCGGGGGCCGTCGTGTACCCGGGCTCGAAGATCCGCTCGTGCGGAGCCCCGCCGAGTCCATCTCCCGAATCGGCGACGACGATGTGGAGCGTCGGCCCGTCGTCGAGCAGTTCGACCTCGACCCAGCGCCCTCCGCGCTCGTCCGGGGAGCCGGCGACGGCGGCCCGCACGGCGTTGTCGACGAGGTTGCCGAGAACGGTCGTGACGTCCTGCGGCGCGGGTACGGGCCTGCGCACGAAGGTCTCGGCGCCGAGCCGCAGCTCCACCCCGCGTTCGGCCGCCTCGATGCCCTTGGCCCCGAGGAACGCCTGGAGCGTGGGGTCGCCGAGCAGCTCGGCCTGTTCGAGGGGATAGTCGAGCGGCCCGGACGCTGCGAGTCGCCCCAGGTACTCGCGGGCCTGGTCCGTGTGGCCCATCGCGAGGAGCCCCGCGACGGTGTGGAGCTGGTTGCTGAACTCGTGCCGCTGCGCGCGCAGCGCCTCGGTGAGCGCCCCGACGGCGTCGAGCTGGCGCGTGAGCCGCTGGAGCTCCGTGCGGTCCCTCAGCGTGACGACCCAGCCGAGCTCCTGCTTCCCGTGCACGACACGGCGGGAGCTTGCGACGAGGACCCGCTCTCCGGCGACGAACTCGCGGCCCGCACCGTCGTCGTCGGCCTTTGCCCCCGTGAGGGAACGGAGAGCCGCGGGCACGGGCGCGGCCGCCCAGCCGGCGCCCGTGAAGTCGGGCGCGTTGCCGAGGAGGCGGCGGGCGGCGTCATTCACGACCGTGACCCGGCCCGTGCGGGAGATGCCGATGACGCCCTCGTCGATGCCGCGCAGCACGGCCTCCTGGTCCTGGACGAGCGTGCCGATCTCCTCGGGCTCGAGCCCGAGCGTGAGGTGGGCGAGGCGCCGTCGGAGCGCGAGCGAGGCGAGCGTCCCCGCCGAGAGAGCGAGGGTCGCCGTGCCGGCGATCGCGAGCGCGTCGCCGCCGAGGCCGTCGACGACGCTCGATCGCCCGAAACCCGTGCTCACCTCGCCCACGACGGTGCCCGCAGGCTGGGGTGCGCCGTCGGGCGCGTAGACCGGGACTTTCGCGCCGGCCGAGGGGCCGAGCGTGCCCGTATTGCGCGCCGTCTCCTCGCGGCCCGCGAGGGCGACGTCGGGAGCCGTGCTCACGCGCTCGCCGAGCCGCGCGGGGTCGGGGTGGGCGAGGCGGAGGCCTTCCTCGTCGGTCACGACGACGAAGAGCGCGCCCGTGCGGGCGCGGGCGGCCTCGGCGGCGGCCATGATCGGCCCTGCGGCCAGCTGCCCGGGCGGGGGAGTGCCGTCCTCGGCCGCGATGGCGGCGACTTCGCGGCGAAGGCCCGGATCGGCCGCAACCGCGCGCGCGAGGGTGAGCGCGTTGTCCTCGGCTTCGGACCAGAGCCGCTCGTACGCAAGCCAGAGGTGCGCGCCCGCCGCGAGGACGACGGCGAGGCCCACGGCGCCGAGCTGGAGCAGGAGAATCCGCGTCGAGAAGCGGGGTCCTCGCAGGGCCCGCGGGAAGCGGTGGGCGCGCGCCGTCGTCGTGCTCATCTGCCCATGCTAAGTGTGCGCAGAATGCGCAGAACGTGAAGAATGCGCACTAGTTCGATCAAGCCGGGCAAACCCCGGCCGGGCACCGCTTCGCGACTACGTTCTGTAGCGCGCATCACACCGGAGTGATGCCGTTCACAGAGAGGAGCCAGCGATGCTGGTACTGCTCGGCTTCGCGATGATCGCCGCGTTCATGGTGCTCATCATGACCAAGAAGCTCACCCCGGTGCTCGCACTCATCATCGTGCCCACCATCTTCGGCCTGTTCGCCGGCGCGGGCCTCGGCATCGGGGACATGGTCCTCACCTCGATGAAGTCCATGGCCTCGACGGCCGCGCTGCTCATGTTCGCGATCATCTACTTCGGGCTCATGATCGACGTCGGGCTCTTCGACCCGCTTGTGAGGTTCATCCTCCGCAAGCTCGGCAACGACCCGGCCAAGGTGGTCCTCGGCACCGCGCTGCTCGCGGCCGCCGTCTCCCTCGACGGCGACGGCTCGACGACGTTCATCCTCACGACCGCCGCGATGCTCCCCGTCTACCTGCGGCTCGGCTTGAGCCCCGTCGTGCTCACGTGTGTCGCGGGCCTCGCGAACGGCACCATGAACATCCTCCCGTGGGGCGGGCCGACCGCGCGCGCCGCGGCGGCGCTCAAGATCGACGTCAACGACGTCTTCGTGCCCATGATCCCGTCCCTCCTCGCAGGCCTCGTGCTCGTGTTCCTCTTCGCGTGGCGCCTCGGTCTCCGCGAGCGTCGCCGCCTCGCCGTCGAGCGCCCCGAGGTGTGGGGCCCGGGCGGCTCGGGCTTCACCGGGTTCGGCTCGGGCGGTGCCTCCGGCGGCAGGCGGACGACGCCGGCTGGCGGGCTCGCGCTCGCCGACGCACCCGCCGTCGTGCACACCATCGAGAACGAGTCCATGGCCGGCACCGCCCTCGACCCGACGCGCACGACCCTCCGCCCGAAGCTGTTCTGGTTCAACCTCGCCCTGACCGTCGGCATCATGGTGCTCCTCGTCGCGAACGTGCTGCCCCTGCCCTACGTGTTCATGGTGGGCGCCGCTGTCGCGCTGGTCGTCAATTTCCCGCGGGTCAAGGATCAGGCCGCGCAGCTCGTGGCGCACGCGCCGTCGATCGTTGCCGTCGTCTCGATGGTCATGGCCGCCGCGGTCCTCACGGGCGTGCTCACGGGCAAGATCAACGGGACGACGATCGTGCAGGAGATGTCCTCGTGGCTCGTCTCGATCATCCCTGCTGATGCGGGCCCGTTCATGGCCGTCATCACGGGCATCCTGTCCATCCCCATGACGTTCTTCATGAGCAACGACGCGTTCTACTTCGGCGTCCTGCCGATCCTGTCCGAGACCGCCGGGCACTACGGCGTCGGCGCCGCAGAGATGGCGCGGGCCTCCATCACGGGCCAGCCGTTCCACCTCCAGAGCCCGCTCGTCCCGGCGATTCTCCTGCTCGTCTCCCTCTCGAAGGTCGAGCTCGGCGACCACCACAAGCTCGTCCTGTGGCGCACGGCCGTGATCTCGCTCGTGATGCTCGCGGTGGCGATGCTGATCGGGGTCATCGGGATCGGGTAGCCCGGCTCCGTTTGGCGGCCACCTCCCGCGGGTGTATCTCCGCCCCCGGTTTCGGAATTCTCCTCGCGCTTCGGCGCAGGGCAGATTCCGAAACCGGGGGCGTTTCGATATCGCGGCATTACTCGTCGCGGAGAATCCTCGGCAGGAACCGAATGTCATCAAGCTGCCGGAACACGAGAGGGGTGAGCTCACTCGGCGCGAGCCGGAGTCGGTAGATTCGACCGCCCTCGGTGACAGGTTCGATGAGGCCCCGATCCAGCAAGGTGCGGATTTTCTTGCTTCGCCAAGTACTGCTGCCGGGGTAAGCCGGTTCCAGATCCGCCGACTTCGCCTCGAGCCGCTCCGCGATGATTGCCAAGGCGTGCGCATCGGCCTGATCGAACTGGGCGCTGCGAAGCCCCCGACGGATCGAGGGCAAGAGGACGCCCTGCGTTACGAACTCGCTCTGGCTCAGCCGCCGCATTCGTTCCAGATCGTCAACGAGTCCGTTGAGAACGTACTCGCACCACCTGATGATGGCATCCGGTGCCAGAGAATCAGCATCTTCAAGGCGCTCGTAGTAGAGCGCGCGGTTGGCGCCAAACACGGCTGTTGGGTTGAGTACTCGGTATCCAGAGTCATCGGTGAAGCCCTCACGGCGCATCGCGGCGTAGGTCAGAAGACGGCCCACTCGGCCGTTCCCGTTGCCAAACGGATGGATCCATACGAAGCGGTGGTGCGCGATAGCGATCTTGAGCAATTGGAGACTTCGGTCGACGTCGCGGTTGAGGAACTCAAGCAATTCCGTCATGTCTCCATGGACACTGTTCGGGCCAGGAGGTGCGTGTCGCGACCCGCTGATGGACACGTCTCCAGTCCTATACGATCCCGGTGTTCGATCGCCCTCGCGCTGAAGCCCTTCGACACTGACGCGGTGCAGCTCGCGCACCAAGGCATGGGTGAGCGGCGTTCCTGTGCTGATTGTTTCGTCAACGAAGGCAGTGGCCGCGTGCAGCTGGACGATCTCCTGCACTTGGTCAGACTGCCGCATCCCATCGAGGCGCCGTGAGCGTGCAACTCCCGCGACGGCATCGACGATCGAGGTGCGGTTGCCCTCGATTCGGGCGCTTGTGATCGTCGACATCAGCTGGACCATTGAGCGTAGCTGCTCGAAGAGAGCCGGATGCGTTGTCCCCAGCCCGAGATCTCCACGAACCCTCTCGAGTTCGATGATGGTTTTGGCGAGGGGCGAGTTGAAGGGGAAGTCGGGAAAGCTGATGGGCAGCAAAAATTCTCCAGATTTGCACCAGGGAGGCGGAACATTTTCCATCTTCCCCCGTGCATCCCAGTGTTTGCAAGGAAGTAGGATCAGCGTGTCGGCCAAAGATGTTAACTAGTGCCGAAACAGGATGTTAACCCGGCAGGCCTCGCAAGACACCCGAGTGCCTCTCCGGAGTGTGGCTCGCACGGGAAGGTGTTTCGCGCGAGCCGCCCGCCGCCGTCGCCCGCCTCGCCGCACTAGACTGGACGGCGATACCTATCCACCGCACAGGGGAGACCCATGGCCGAGATCACGCGCGACGACGTTGCGCACCTTGCGCAGCTCGCGCGCATCGAGATGAGCCCAGAGGAACTCGACAAGATGGCGGGCGAGCTCGCCCACATCGTCGACGCCGTCAAGTCGGTGAGCGAGGTCGCGGGGCCCGACGTCCCGGCCACGTCGCACCCGATCGCGCTCAGCAACGTGTTCCGCGAGGACGTCGTGGGTCACGTCCTCACGCCCGAGGCGGCGCTCTCGGGCGCCCCCGACTCCGAAGACGACCGATTCAAGGTCCCGGCCATCCTGGACGAGGAGTGAGCGCCCCCATGAGCGAGCTGATCACGAGCACGGCCGCGCAGCTGGCCGAGAAGCTGTCCGCCCGGGAGGTCTCCTCCGAGGAGGTCACGCAGGCGCACCTCGACCGCATCGCCGAGATCGACGGTGGGGACCGAGGAGTCCATGCCTTCCTGCACGTCAACACGGAGGAGGCGCTCGCCGTCGCCCGCGAAGTCGACGCGACCCGTGCGAACGGCGGGGACGACGCCGAAGCCCTCCATCCGCTCGCGGGTGTCCCCATCGCGATCAAGGACCTGATCGTCACGGTCGGGCAGCCGACGACGGCGGGCTCACGCATCCTCGAGGGCTGGATGAGCCCCTACGACGCGACGGTCATCAAGAAGATCCGGGCCGCGAAGCTCCCGATCCTCGGCAAGACGAACCTCGACGAGTTCGCGATGGGCTCCTCGACGGAGCACTCGGCGTTCGGCCCGACTCGCAACCCGTGGGACCTCGACCGCATTCCGGGCGGCTCGGGCGGTGGCTCCGCGGCCGCCGTCGCCGCGTTCGAGGCGCCGCTTGCCCTTGGCACGGACACGGGCGGCTCGATCCGCCAGCCCGGCGCCGTCACCGGAACCGTCGGCGTCAAGCCCACCTATGGCGCGGTGTCCCGCTACGGCGCGATCGCGATGGCCTCGAGCCTCGACCAGATCGGCCCCGTCTCGCGGTCGGTGCTCGACGCCGCGCTCCTCCAGGAGCTCATCGGCGGCCACGACCCGTTCGATTCGACCTCGCTCACCGATCCGTTCGACACGCTCGTCGCCGCGGCCCGCAACGGGAGCGTCGAGGGCCTGCGCATCGGCGTCGTCAAGGAGCTCGGCGGCGAGGGCTACCAGGCCGGCGTCGAGGCCCGCTTCCGCGACGCCGTCGAGCTGCTCCGGGGCGCGGGCGCGCAGATTGTCGAGGTGTCGTGCCCGAACTTCAAGTACGCTCTCGGCGCGTACTACCTCATCATGCCGTCCGAGGTCTCCTCGAACCTCGCGAAGTTCGACGGCGTGCGCTACGGCCTGCGCGTCCTGCCGAAGGACGGCCCGCTGACCATCGAGCGCGTCATGGGCGCGACGCGTGCGGCCGGCTTCGGCGACGAGGCGAAGCGCCGCATCATCCTCGGCACGTACGCACTTTCGGCTGGCTATTACGACGCCTACTACGGCTCGGCGCAGAAGGTGCGCACCCTGATCCAGCGCGACTTCGACGCCGCGTTCGCGCAGGCGGACGTGCTCATCTCCCCGACGGCGCCCACGACGGCGTTCAAGCTCGGCGAGAAGCTCGACGATCCCCTGGCGATGTACCTCAATGACGTCGCGACGATCCCCGCGAACCTCGCGGGCGTCCCCGGCCTGTCCCTCCCGGGTGGCCTCGCGGACGAGGACGGCCTACCGGTCGGGATCCAGCTCCTCGCGCCGGCGCGCGAGGATGCCCGCCTGTACCGTGTGGGCGCCGCGCTCGAGTCGCTCCTCGAAGCGCAGTGGGGCGGCCCGCTGCTCGCGAAGGCTCCCGCGCTCGGCAGCCAGGCCACGGCTCTCGGAGAGGTGAAGTAATGAGTGACGCAGTCCTGACCTTCGACGAGGCCATGGAGCAGTTCGATCCGGTCCTCGGCTTCGAGGTCCACGTCGAGCTCAACACGAAGACCAAGATGTTCTCCTCGGCACCGAACGTCTTCGGCGACGACCCGAACACGAACGTCAACGAGGTCGACCTCGGCATGCCCGGCGTCCTCCCGGTCGTGAACAAGGCCGCCGTCGAGTCCTCGATCAAGATAGGCCTCGCGCTCAACTGCGAGATCGCCGAGAACTGCCGCTTCGCCCGGAAGAACTACTTCTACCCGGACACGCCGAAGAACTTCCAGACCTCGCAGTACGACGAGCCGATCGCCCACAACGGCTGGATCGACATCGAGCTCGAGGACGGCGAGGTGTTCCGCGTCGAGATCGAGCGCGCGCACATGGAGGAGGACGCGGGCAAGCTCACCCACCTCGGCGGCGCCGCTGGCCGCATCCAGGGCGCCGACTACTCGCTTGTGGACTACAACCGCGCGGGCGTGCCGCTCGTCGAGATCGTCACGAAGCCGATCGTGGGTGCCGGCCGCCGCGCTCCCGAGCTCGCGCGCGCGTACGTCGCCGCGATCCGCGAGATCGTGAAGAACCTCGGCGTCTCCGACGCCCGCATGGAGCGCGGCAACGTCCGCTGCGACGCGAACGTCTCGCTCATGCCGAAGGGTGCCACGAAGTTCGGCATCCGCTCGGAGACGAAGAACGTCAACTCGCTGCGCTCGGTTGAGCACGCGGTCCGCTTCGAGATCCAGCGCCACGCCGCCGTCCTCGCGGCCGGGCGGCCGGTCACCCAGGAGACGCGCCACTGGCACGAGGACACGCGGACGACGACGGCGGGCCGCCCCAAGAGCGACGCCGACGACTACCGCTACTTCCCAGAGCCCGATCTGGTTCCGATCGTCGCCACCCGCGAGTGGGTCGAGTCGCTCCGCGCCCAGCTCCCGGAGCCCCCAGCCGAGCGCCGCAAGCGCCTCAAGGCCGCGTGGGGCTACTCCGATCCGGAGTTCCGCGACGTCGTCAACGCGGGGGTTATGGACTCGATCGAGGAGACCATTGCGGCTGGCGCGACCCCTGCCGCCGCGCGCAAATGGTGGATGGGGGAGATCGTGGGCCGGGCGAAGGTCGCCGATGTCGACCCCGCCGAGCTGGGCGTGAGCCCCGCGGCCATCGTCGAGCTCAACGGCCTCGTCGAGGACGGCAAGCTCAACAACAAGATGGCAGGGCAGGTGCTCGACGGCGTCATCGCCGGCGAGGGGATGCCCACCCAGGTCATGGAGGCCCGCGGGCTCGTGCTCGTGTCCGACGACGGCCCCCTCCTCGAGGCGATCGACGCCGCCCTCGCGGCGCAGCCCGATGTCGCCGACAAGATCCGGGGCGGCAAAGTTCAGGCGGTCGGCGCGATCGTTGGCGCCGTCATGAAGGCCACCCGTGGCCAGGCCGACGCCGGCCGCGTGAAGGAGCTCATCCTCGAGAGGCTCGGCGTCGAGGCGTAGGCCAAGACCAGCGGTCGCAGGGCCGCGGGGCTCCATCCGGATCCCCGCGGCCCTTAGCTTCCCCGGGCATGAGCACCGGTGCCGCTTCCCCGCAAATGTGCTGCGGGGCAGCAGCCCAATAGCGGCGAAGCAGCACTCATGCTGTGACGCGCGGCCAGCGCGAGCCTGCGAGCCCTCCCGGCGCGGCCCGCTGTCGTCCTACTCTGAGCGCATGAAGACCCCGATCAGTCTCCACGCAACCGTCCTCGGCGCCCCCGATCCACAGCAGCTCGCGCGGTTCTACGCGAACCTGCTCGGCTGGGAGCTCGGCGACGACGAACGCGAATGGGCCACCGTCGTGAACCCCGCGGGCGGCCCGAAGCTCTCGTTCCAGTTCGAAGAGGACTACAAGCGGCCGGTCTGGCCCGAGAAGCCGGGGGAGCAGCAGATGATGATGCACCTCGACCTCAGGGTCGACGACCTCGAGAGGGCCGCCGCGCACGCGAGGGAGTGCGGCGCGAAGCGGGCCGGGCATCAGCCGCAGGACGACGTCATCGTCTTCTTCGACCCGGCGGGGCATCCCTTCTGCCTCTTCGAGAACTGATCGCGCCGCGACTTTGACAAGCCTGTGAATCCGCCTCCGAATGCCTGAGGATTGGCGCCGGCCTCGGCGTGTCGCGCGATGATGGAGTCATGAGCAACACGTTCCCGCCCCTTCCTCCGGTTCCCCCGAGGCCGCCCACCTCGCAGCTTCCGCCGCGGCGATTCCGGCGCGGCTTGGTCATCGGAGTGGTCGCCCTCGGCTTGGCCGGGGCGGGAGGCGCGGCGGTGTGGGCAGCCGACGCGACGGGCAGCGCGACGCCGAGCGCGAGCGCGAGCGCGTCGGCGAGCCCGCACCCGGGCAAGCACCTCGGCAAGCCGGGCGCGGGCCAAGTCGGCGCCGAAACGCTCCACGGCCAGATGACCGTCAAGAAGCCAGACGGCACAATTCAGACGATCTTCGTCCAGCGCGGAACGGTCACCGACGTGAGTGACACGAAGGTCACAGTCAAGAGCGACGACGGCTTCACCCAGACTTACGTCCTCAACACCTCGACGAAGTTCTTCGGACAGAACCAGCCGCGGGGCGCCCCGATCAAGCCCGGCGACGTCGCGAAGGGCGACACGATCTTGGTCCGCGCCGAGCAGTCCGGCAGCGATTTCGTCGCCGAACAGGTCAAGAAGGGTCCGTTCACACGCATGATGCACCAGGCCCCGGGCCAACATCGCGAGAAGGGGCAGCCAGGCTCGCCGTCGTCCAAGCCGGCGCCCCCTGGCAGCACGAAGCCGAGCACGCAGGCGTCCCCGTCGAGCACGTCCTGAGCTGAGGTCAGCGGTCGTGGCCGCGGTTTTCGGCGGCCTCGACGAGTTCGTCGATGAGCGCGCGCAGCGCCTCAGCTACGATCTGCACTGAGCGTCGTCGCGCGTTCTCGGGGCGCACGAGCAGGTCGATGCTCCTTCGCGTCGCAATGCCTTCGAGGGGGCGGAGGACGACGCCGGGCGGCAGCCCGATCGCGGCGGTGTACCGGGGCAGCAGCCCGAGCACCCCTCCGCCCGCGACGACGGCCGCGACCGTCGAGTAGTCGTTGATCCGGTGGGCCACCTCGGGCGCATGGCTCGCGACGGCGCCGATCGCAGCGAGCACGTCCGCGGGGGAGTAGCCCGGACGGCTTGAGACCCAGGCCTCGCGCGCGACCTCCTCGGGCGTGAGCGAAGTCCTCTCGCCGAGCGGGTGGCCCACCGGGACCGCGACGTCGAAGGGCTCGCGCACGAGGGGCACCACGACGAGCCGGTCGGTCGGCCACGCCTCGCTGTGCGCCATCCGGTGCGCGAGCACGAGGTCGTATCGTGCTGTGAGCGCTGGGAAGCTGTGCTGGGGGACGTCTTCGTCGGCGAGCCTGAGGCGCGGGGCGGTACCGTCGTCGTCCTTCCCTGCGGCGAGGCGCGCGATGAGCCGCCCGAACAGAGCTTGCCCCGCCGAATGGAATGCGCTCACCGAGACCGTCCCGGCCGGATCCTCGTGGTAGGCGCCGATGGCGGCGCGTGCGTCGGCCATCGCGCGGACGACGGCGCCGCCCGCCTCGGCGAGCACCTTGCCGGCGTCGGTGAGGACGAGGTTGCGGCCCTCCTTGCGCGTGAGGGGCACCCCCGCGCTGCGGGTCAGGAGAGCGAGCTGCTGCGACACCGCGGACGGCGTGACGAGTAGTTCCTCCGCAACGGCCTTGACGCTCCCGAGTTCCCCGAGCTCGCGAAGGATCTGCAGCTGCCGGACATCCATAAGCAAATCCTAAAGTGTTCTCTTCAATGCGGAGGACTTGCTAAATGGAGAAAACTGATTGAACGAAATTCTTCGAGCGGTTCGACTGCCCGCGGCCTCCTTCGCCGGCGTTGGCGGCGGCCGACCTGAACGGGGACCTCTAGTCCGGGTCCTTCCGGGCATCGACGCTCTCGACGAGGCCCAAAGTTGCCATCCCCAGGGCCACGACGATCCAAACCCACACTGAGGACGACGCGGGAAAGTCGAGCCTGCTCGCGGACAGGAAGACGGCACCGCTCATTCCGACGATGATGAAGCCGATCGCACCGATTCGTGGGCGCCGTGCCAGGACACAGACGGCTGCCAGAACGACCATGGCGAGTGCCGCCGTCGTCCAGACGACCGCTCCGTAGCTGCTGGGCCTCATGGCGCTCAGAATCAGGCTCAGTCCGCAGAAGATCGCGCTCCAGAGCGCGCCCAAACGTCGATATCTTGTGAACATTCCACTGCCCCCCATCCGGCACCACCCCCTGTGACGCCCAGGATTCGACCCTAGCTCACGGCCCGGACAATCTGGCCTCGGTGATTCATCGGGGCCGTGGTTGAGATCGGCGCGGTCAGCGTCCGGGGGCCCGTCCGTGCTGTGCCGCTGCGGTGACGACCACGGTAACGACCGCGGCATGGCTGATGCCGTCGGACGAGGTTCCGCTGATCGTCAGCGGGTAGGTCCCCGCGGAGACGCTGCCGTCGGCCCTGAGGCTCAACTGGACGGTATCCCCGCTGGTTGCCGAGGCGGCGATTGATGCCGCGAGGCCCCGAGGGACGCCGCTGACCGACAAGGTGATCGTGGCAGGGCCACCCGAGGTCACCCTCGTGGAGATCGAGACGGACGATGGTCTGGATCCCGCCTGGAGCGGTGCGGTGAGCGGCGTGGAGATCGCGAAGTCGTCGGGCAGGTAACAGGCATTCCGGGAATTGCTCCACAGGTATTGCACGGTGTAGCTGAGCCCGTCGGTCCCGGTGGTGGTGCCAACGGTTCCGGTGCAGATATCGGCGATCTCGCTGCCGCCGCCGTTGGAGTTGACCCAGCCGTACCCTGTCGCGAGGGTCCCAGGATTGGTCATTGTTTCCGCAAGTTCATGCCAGGCGATGATGGTCGTACTCTCCCATGCCGACGGCCCGTAGTACGGGCATGCGGTCATGTCCGGGTGGACACCGTAGGCGAAGGTCGGCGTGCCGGCGGTCCCCGGAACGGCGTTGTGGTAGCCGCCGAAGTACGTGCACGAGCTCATCCCGCGCAGCGTGACCGCTGTCCCTGCTGGGAAGAAGATCGCATAGTAGGTCCTGTCCCGGCCAGCGGCGTCGACTGCCGGACTCGGCAGGTTTCCTGCCGCGATCTGGGCGCGCAGTTCGGACTGGATCTGTGAGTCGTCCACCATCGTGCCTGTTGAGGGGCTGATCAGGTATTGCCCCGCGAAGGTGCCCGTGCCGAAGTGCTGGTTCGTGCCGCCGACCGTGTTGTAGTCGGCGTCGAGCCACGTGTTCAGCGGCGAGGGCCCGCCGAGGACCGAGGCATAGAACGATGCGATGCTGGGCGCCGTCGTGCGCTGCACCTGCGGCAGGTACGTTCCGGGGCCCCACAGCACCTGGACCACCTGGATGTCACTCACGATCGCCCCACCGCCGTAGGTGAGCTGAGGCTGCGCGGTCGTGCCGGTCGGCGGTGGTGGGAGCGTTGCGGCCTCAGCACCCACCTGAGGGACCAGGCAAGACCCGGCGATGAGGACTGCCGCCAATGCGAGCCGTCGGAATGAGGCTCGCAATCCGCGACCGCTCGCCCCCAGGACCATGTCAACGCGTGCAACGACCCGACGCAAGACCCGTGTGTACCCCATGCCGTCCCCACTCCTCTGTACGCGCGGATGGCGACACGTGGCGATCCCCATCACGCCAGAATTTACATGACCAATGCCGACGGAGCCCGCGAAACTCGAAAACCCACCGCAGCGGTCGGGCGCGGGGAAGCTCCGACGTAAGCAATCCCTAAACCATCCCTTGAGACACCTGCTGTTGTTCTAAGCCATCGGCTGCCCTTGAATGGCATCATGAAAGCCCTCTTCAAGGCCGGCCCCCAGCCCGGCTTCGAGCTCGTCGAGCGCCCTGAGCCGCAGGCCGGGCTGGCCGACGTCAAAATCCGCGTCCTCGCGACCGGCATCTGCGGCACCGACCTCCACATCCAGGCGATGGACGCAACGGCGCAGTCCATGATTCGCGTTCCGCTCATCCCGGGCCACGAGTTCTACGGCGAGGTCGTCGAGATCGGCGATGAGGTGCGCGAGGTCAAGGTCGGCGACCGCGTCTCGGGCGAGGGCCACATCGTGTGCGGGATGTGCAGGAACTGTCGCGCGGGCCGGCGTCAGATGTGCATCAACGTCCAGAGCGTCGGGGTACAGCGCGACGGCGCGTTCGCCGAGTACGTCGTCATCCCGGAGACGAACGTCTGGGTCCACCACGATCCCTCGATCACGCCCGAGCTCGGCGCGATCTTCGACCCGTTCGGCAACGCAGTCCACACCGCCCTGAGCTTCCCGCTCGTGGGCGAGGACGTGCTCATCACGGGCGCCGGCCCGATCGGCCTCATGGCCATTTCCGTTGCCCGGCACGCGGGCGCGCGCAAGATTGCGATCACGGACGTCTCGGCGCCGCGCCTCCAGCTCGCGCGCCAGATGGGCGTGGACCTGGCCGTCGACGTCTCCACGATGAGCGTCCGCGAGGCGCAGCGCGAGCTCGGCATGCGCGAGGGCTTCGACGTGGGCTTCGAGATGTCCGGCCACCCGTCCGCGCTCCCCGAGATGATCGAGAACATGAACCACGGCGGCCGGATCGCTATGCTCGGCCTCCCGGCCCAGCCGATCGAGGTGGACTGGGGCAAGATCGTCACGCACATGCTCACCCTCAAAGGGATCTATGGCCGCGAGATGTTCGAGACCTGGTACGCGATGAGCGCCATGCTCTCCTCCGACCCGGTGCTGCACCGCAACGTCGCCGCTGTGGTGACCGACGTCCTCCCGGCCTCGCGCTGGGAGGAGGGCTTCGCCGTCGCCCGCTCTGGCCGGGGCGGCAAAGTGGTGCTGGACTGGTCGGGCGTTTAGGGCGAACGGAAGAAGAGGGAACCACATGTTCACCGCAGTCAGGGAGCAGCTCGCCGCGGAGCTCGCGGAGATCCGCGCCGCCGGGACGTTCAAGGAGGAGCGGCACATCGACTCGCCGCAGTCGGCCCACATCCAGGCCGGACCGCTCAACGCCCCGGCGGGGGAGGTGCTCAACTTCTGCGCCAACAACTATCTGGGCCTCGCCGACCATCCCGAGCTCATCGCCGCCGCGAAGCGGGCGCTCGACGAGCGCGGCTTCGGCATGGCGTCCGTGCGCTTCATCTGCGGCACGCAAGACGCGCACCTCGCCCTCGAGCGCCGCGTCTCCGAGTTCCTGGGCACCGAGGACACGATCCTGTTCTCGAGCTGCTTCGACGCCAACGGCGGCGTGTTCGAGGCTCTCCTCGGCCCCCAGGACGCCGTCATCTCCGACGCCCTCAACCACGCGTCGATCATCGACGGCATCCGCTTGTGCAAGGCGGCCCGCCTCCGCTACGCGAACCGGGACATGGGCGAGCTTGAGGAGCGCCTGCGCGAGGCCGCGGCAATGAACGACGGCGCCGGAGCGCGGCGCGTGCTCGTCGTCACCGACGGCGTCTTCTCGATGGACGGCTACCTCGCGCCGCTGCGGGAGATCTGCGAGCTGGCCGAGCGCTACGGCGCGATGGTCATGGTGGACGATTCGCACGCCGTCGGCTTCATGGGCTCGACCGGCGCGGGGACCCCCGAGCACGCTGGGGTCTCCGATCGGATCGACATCTACACGGGTACGTTCGGCAAAGCGCTCGGCGGGGCGTCCGGAGGCTACGTCTCGGGACGGTCCGAGATCGTCGCGATCCTCCGCCAGAAGGCCCGGCCGTACCTGTTCTCCAACTCGGTCGCGCCGTCAATCGTCGCCGCGACGATGCGCGCCCTCGACCTCGTGGCCGGCTCGGGCGACCTGCGTGAACGGCTCTTCGAGAACGCGGCCCATTTCCGGCGGCGCATGGCCGAGGAGGGCTTCGAGCTACTCCCCGGCGAGCACGCGATCGTCCCGGTGATGTTCGGCGACGCGGCCCTCGCCGGGCGGATCGCCGCGGAGATGCTCGCCCACGGCGTCTACGTCACGGCATTCTCGTATCCCGTCGTCCCGAAGGGGCTTGCGCGCATTCGGGTCCAGCTCTCCGCGGCGCACACTGCGGACGACGTCGAGACCGCCGTGGCGGCGTTCGTCGCCGCGAGGGACGCGCTCGTCAGCCCTGCCTGACGGCGCGCTGCTTCCCAATGATCGCGGCGGCGGCCGTCGCGGCGGCCGGGAGTGCGAGAAGTGGCACCAACCCCCATTGGAGGTGAACTCCGAAGCGTCCGTCGGCGCGGAACCCCTCGAAGAAGGGGATCCCGAAGAGCGATTGAAGGAAAGTGCCGTCGGCGGTGGACTCGCGCGCCGTTTCGCTCGCCATGACGAAGCCGAGCCCGCCGATCAGAACGGCGAAGGCCCATAGAAGGACAGCGGTGAGGCTCGTCCAGATCCATGGCGAAGAATGCTTGGTGACTGTCATCGTTCCCCCAAAGAGTGATGGTCGGTTGAGCGTGATTCTTCCGAGATCCTGCCCGGCGTGTCAAGTGAAAGTAGCCGCGATTCGACCCCATTAAATGATGTTTTCCACTAGGTATGGACCCAATTTGACCGGCTTCACTTGGATCATGATTTAAATTCAACAGTTTCAGCTGTAAAAAGGTTGTTCCACTTCCTGGCTATTTGCCTATGCTCCACGGGCATCCGCAAATCTAGGAAGGGACAAGGCCGTGAAGATCCGTCGTTTCGGTGCCTCTCTTATACTTTCTGCAGCACTCATCGGTGGCGGGACTTTCTCAGTGGCGGCCCCTGCCTACGCCAGTGAAAATTGCTATTCATGGAACCATGACACGCCGGCTTGCGGTTGGTATGGCCCGCCTGCGCCGGCGGTTCCGCTCACCTGCAAAATTGGTGCGGCGACCAGCATGTGGTCTCTTATGATGGGAAATATTTGGGGCGGTCTCGTTGGCGGGGCTATCTCGACCGCGGGTTGCCTTGGCTACTGACTGGATGTCACAGAGGATCCTGAGTTGTACGCCCAGATCGTGCTTTTGCGATGCCACGAACTATGAGAATCGCTGAGATCGCCGCGAATGCGATTGCAGCTAGTGATTTGACCAAGATGTGCTCACCATTCTCGAAAATCATGACGACAAATGATATTGCGGCGATCCCGGCGGCGATTCCCGTGCCGATGTAGTGTTTAGGGTTCAACTTCATCCTATTCCCCTCTCCTGTCGGACCTAATTTTCTGCAGTTCGCGGCGTATTGCCCGCAGCACGATCTCCTTCATTGAGCAGTCGGTGACCACAGAAGCCATCTTGAGTTCACGATGAAGCTGCTGCGACAGCCCGATCGTCAGCGTCTTCTCGCCGTCTGCCACAGCCTTCTACCTTTCCACCCCGATGGGCGCCGCCTGCACGGGCGTCGCCGACACCTTGGCGCGTGCGGGAGTGCCGTGTGAAGGCCTTGCGCTCGCCGGTGTTCCCTTGCGGCTCGGTCGCCAGGGTCGTTGTCCTCTGGTATCGCCCAGGTCCGGGGCAAGGTCTGCTGTAGGTGGGAAGGATCGAGTTGTCACATGTACCCCCAATACGTGCGTCGTGGTGCGCCCGTTACGGCGAACCATGCTGACGATCCTTGCGTCTCGCTTCGCGATTGTCAAGTGACACTTCTGAATTTGGGAAATTGTCAGGCATATCTTAGGCGCGCTCCGACCTACTACTTAGGCACCTCGCAACACCGCGGGAACACTCTTCTTCCGCGCGGTATCGTGGCCGCATGGCCACCACCGACAGCACCCACGACGTCGACGTCCTCATCGTGGGAGGCGGCATCGCCGGCCTCTCGCTCGCCTCTGCGCTCGCAGGTAAGTGCCGCGTCGCGCTCGTCGAGGCTGAGCAGAGCCTCGGGTACCACACGTCGTCGCGCTCTGCCCAGCAGCTCATCCCGAGCTATGGCCCGCCGCCCATCCAGGAGCTCACGCGCCGCACGCTCGCGACGCTCCGCGACGCGGTGGACGACGACGGGCGGCGGCTCGCGTGGCCGAGCCGCTTCATGCTCGTGGGGTCGGGCGCGGAGGTGGCGGCCGAGGCGCATGCGGCAATGCGCCACCTCACCCCCGAGGAGGCGCGGGCGATGGCGCCCGTGCTCCGGGAGGGCGCGTTCGAGTCTGCCGCGCTGGACACGGATTCGGTCCGCACCGATGCCCTCGCCCTTCTCGCCCACCACGAAGCCCGCGCGCGGGCGGGCGGCGTCGCGATCCACCTCGGGAGCCCCGTCCACACGGCTCAGCGCATCGGCGCGGGCTGGCTCGTCGGCGCCGGAGCCGAGGGCTTCCACGCGACGAGCATCGTCAACGCCGCGGGAGCGTGGGCCGACGATCTCGCGATCCTCTTCGGCGTCGAGCGCCTCGGCCTCCAGCCGTTCCGGCGGACGGCGGCGCTCGTCTCGCTCGCAGAGCCCCTCGACCCCGAGATGCCGATGATCGCGGCCGCCGACGATTCGTGGTACTTCCGCCCCGACGAGGCCGGTGCCCTCGTGTCGCCGTCCGAGACGGAGCCGAGCCGCGCGGAGGACGCCGTGCCCTACCCCGGGGTCGTCGAGCGCACCCTGGGCCTCATCGCCGAGGTTGCGGACCTGCAGGTGACGGGCATCGTCCGCTCGTGGACTGGCCTGCGGACCTCGCCCGCGGACGGGCTCCCCGTGCTCGGCTTCGACCCCGAAGGCCCAGGGTTCTTCTGGCTCGCGGGCCAGGGCGGGTATGGATTCCAGACATCGACGGCCTTGGCGGACGACGCCGCGGGGCAGCTTCTCGCCGGGCAGGACGCGCTGCGCACGGGTGCCCGTCCGGTATCCGAGACGGAGCGGGCGCTCGATCCGCATCGGCTGTCGGTGCGCCGATAGATGATTGCTGCATGAGCCCCGCAACCCTCCTCATCGACAACATCGGCGAGCTCTCGACCCAGGATTGGCAGGATGGATCTGCCGACGCCGCGGCCGCGAGCGTCCTCCGGGACGCCGCCGTCGTGTTCGACGGCGAGCGGATCGCCTGGGTGGGCCCGTCGTCGTCGGCCCCTGCGGCAGACGAGCGGTACGACGCCGAAGGCCGCACCGCGCTGCCGGGCTGGGTGGACTCCCACAGCCACCTCGTCTTCGCGGGCGACCGCACAGCCGAGTTCGAGGCGCGCATGGCCGGGCAGGCGTACGCCGCGGGCGGCATCGGCGTGACGACGGCGGCGACGCGGGCTGCGTCCGACGGCGACCTGCGGCGCCTGCTCGCAGCGCGCGTCGCGGAGGCGGCGGCATGGGGGACGACGTACCTCGAGACGAAGACGGGCTACGGGCTCGACGTCGAGAACGAGCGCCGGAGCGCCGCGCTCGCGGCCGAAGCTGTCGACGAGGTGACCTATCTCGGCGCGCATCTCGTGCCGGCCGGGGCGGACCCCGAGGCCTACACCGAGCTCGTGTGCGGCGAGATGCTCGACGCCGTTCGCCCCTACGTCCGCTGGGCCGATGTCTTCTGCGAGCGCGGCGCGTTCACCGAGGAACAATCCCGCCGGGTGCTCCTCGCATGCCGCGAAGCGGGCCTCGGCCTGCGGGTGCACGGGAATCAGCTCGGGCCGGGCGCCGGCGTGCAGCTCGCGGTCGAGGTCGGCGCCGCGAGCGTGGACCACGTGAACTTCCTCGACGACGCCGACGTCGAGGCGCTCGCGGGTTCGTGGGGGAAGTGGCCAGGGCCGCAGTTCGTAGGCCGGATGGGAACTGTCGCGACCGTCCTTCCGGCCTGCGACCTCTCGACGCGCGCGCCTCTGGCTCCCGCCCGGCGCCTCCTCGATGCGGGCGTTCAGATCGCCATCGCGTCGAACTGCAACCCGGGCACGAGCTACACGAGCTCGGTCGCGTTCTGCGTCACGACGGCGGTCCTCCAGATGGGGCTGAGCGTCCAGGAAGCGGTCCGCGCCGCGACGTTCGGCGGCGCCCTCGCCTTGCGCCGCCACGTGGGGCTGGACGAGGACGGCCAGCGCGCGGTGGGCTCGATCGCGGTCGGCCACCGCGCCGACATCCAGCTCCTCGACGCGCCCTCGGCGACCCACCTCGCGTACCGACCGGGGATGCCGCTCACGTTCGCCGTGTGGCGCGCGGGGGAACGGGTGCGCTAGGGGCGGCCCTCGAGCGTCGAGAGGACCGTATCCGTCGAGGTCCGAACGGCCCACTGGCTGAACGGACGGTCGAGGGCGTACTTGCCGTCGGGCTGCCGGACGAGGGTGTGCACCGCGCCGTTCTCCGGGTTGTTGAGCGACTCGAAGTATTCGACGGTCCAGTGGAACCAGCGCATGCAGAAGAGCCGCATCGTGAGGCCATGGGTCACGAGGAGGGTGTTCGGCGCGTAGGCCGGCTTGTCCCAGTGCCGGTACAGGGTCTCCATGAAGCTCGAGACTCGGTCGTAGACGTCGCTGCCGGATTCTCCTTCGCGGAAGCGGAAGAAGAAGTGGCCGTAGGAATCGCGGAGCCCCTTCTGCACCTCGATGTCCTCGGGAACCTGATAGTTCGCCCAGTCCTGCTCCCGCAGCCGAGGCTCCTCGATCACGCGTTCGGCGAGGTCGGCGATGCCGAGCGCGTCGAACGTCTGGTACGCCCTGAGATACGGGGAGACGTACACGCACACCTTCTCGCCGTCGAGCTTTTCCCGGAGAGCCCGGCCCGCCTCGCGGGCCTGCTGGAGGCCAAGCTCGGTCAGCGGGATGCGGTAGTCGGGCACGCGTTCGTAGATGCTCGTGTCCATGTTGGCGGCCGATTGGCCGTGCCGGACCATGATGATCTGCCGCGGCGCGCTCATAGCCCCAGCGTAGGGGAGGATTGAGGCATGCCCGATGCACCCGCCGTCGTCCGTTCAGGCTCCCGTACGCGCTGGGGAGCCCAGCTCCTCATCGTGTTGGGGCTCTCGCTCGGCCAGTCGGCCGTGTACTCGGTCGTGCAGCTGCTCGACAAGGCGACGCGCGCGCCGCTCTCGCAGGGCAAGTCGACGCTCAACCAGTCCCTGAGCTCGCGCGAGTACTTCGATCTTGCGTACCAGCTGCTCGACATCGTGTTCTCGTTGGTTCCGGTCGCGCTCGTGCTGTATTTCGTGTGGGAGGCCTCGGGGCGCGGGGCCTGGCGGGTGCCGTTCGCACGGCTTGGCTTCGACCTTCGCCGGCCAGGCCGCGACGTGCTCTATGGCGTCGGCCTCTTCCTCGCGATCGGCATCCCCTCGTTGGGACTGTATTGGGCGGGCCGTGCCCTCGGCATCACGACGTCGATCATCCCGAGCGGCCTCGACCAGTACTGGTGGACGGTCCCCGTGCTCGTTCTCTCGGCCCTGAGGCACGCCGTCCTTGAGGAGACGATCGTGGTCGGCTTCCTCATGGGGTGGCTCGGCCGGCTGGGGTGGCGCACGCCCGCGATTGTCGCTGCGAGCGCGATCCTCCGCGGCAGCTACCACCTCTACCAGGGCATCGGGCCGTTCGTCGGGAACGCCGTCATGGGGCTCATCTTCTGCTGGGTGTACCGGCGGTACGGGCGAGTCATGCCGCTCGTCGTCGCCCACGCCCTGCTCGACGTCGTCGCGTTCGTGGGCTTCAGCCTCGTCGGGAAGTCCATCGGCCTGGGGTGAGAAGTGGCCACCTCTCGCCGACGCGTGGCCACCTCTCGCCGACGCGTGGCCACCTCTCGCCGACGCGTGGCCACCTCTCGCCGACGCGTGGCCAGGCCTCAAACGGTCAGATCGTGACCGACCCGTTCGCGGTGCCGAACGTGACCGACATGATCCCCGGCGTTCCCTTGGGGGAGACCCACTCGACCGCGACGTCCTCGAGCGGGCGCTCGACGGGCTCGCCGAGCCATTCCGTCACGCGCTCGGCGGAGCCCGCGATCGTGAGCTTCGTGACCGACACAGTGCCGAGATACGCGTTCGAGGGGTGGAGGCCCGGATCGCCCTCCCACTTGAGCATGTACGGGACCTGAGGGTCGGCGATGAGCCCTAGGATGCCGATCTGCTTCCACACGAGCTCGCGGCCATCCGGGAACTTGCGGTTGCCCGGAACGGCCTTGCGGCCGAGGCGCTCTTCGAACGGCACCAGATCGTCGACCTCGACGCACCAGCCCATCCATCCGCCGCCGGCGGCGGAGCGCGCGCGGACCGCCTGGCCGAACGGCGCCTTGTCCGAGGCGGGGTGGTCGAGTACTTCGACGACCTCGAGATAGTGGTGGCCCGTGAGAGGGATGATCATATTGCGGGTGCCGAACCGAGGGTGGACTCCGCCTTTGACAGCCTCAACCCCGAGTGCGCTGGCAATTCTCTCCGTCGTGGCTGCCAAGCCGTCAGGTTCGCAAGCATAAGAAACATGGTCCATACGCATGCTGTCATCTTGGCACTTTGTGATTGGCCTCTCAGCTTAGGTTAACCTAACCTCATGGGTGAGGTCGGAAACGAGACCTCCATCGTCGTCCCGCCCGTGCCGGTTTCGGCGATCCGCACGGCCCCGCCGTTGCGCACGGCGATCTCTCGGACGAGCGCGAGGCCGAGCCCATAGCTTCGGCGTGGCCCTGCGGCGTCCGATTCGACGTTCGATTCCGCCCCTGATCCGGCAGCGGTCCCCGCGCCTCCCGCGTGCCGCTCGAACACCCGCTCGGGCGAGGGCCCCGCGATCCCGGGGCCCGTGTCGCTCACGGTGAGGAGCGCCGTCGTCGCCCTTCCGCCGCCGGGCACCGCGCGGACCCCGACGACCACGCGCCCTCCCTCGGGCGTGTACTTGAGCGCGTTGTCCACGAGCGCCACGACGACGCGTCGGAGCGACGCCTCCTCGACCGCGACGGCCACCGGCTCGAGGCCCGCGTCCGCGACGAGCTCGACGCCCTTCTCGGCCGCGAGCACGCCGAGGTCGGCGACGGCGTCGCGCGCGAGCCGCCCGAGCTCGGTGGGCGCCTCGGGCAGGTCCGGGCCGGGGCGCGCCGCGCTGTGCAGGAGGTCGGTGATGACGGACGCGAGCGCGCGGGCGTCGGAGCGCAGCTCGGCAAGCACGGGAGCCGCCTCGCTCTCCGCTCCGAGCTGCTTCTGCGCGAGCTGGATGCGCGTGTCGAGGACGGCGAGCGGTGTGCGGAGCTCGTGGCTCGCGTCCTGGACGAAGCGCCGCTGGAGCGCGAGGGCCTCGCCGAGCGGCTTGACCGCGCGCCGTGCGCTCACGAGGCCGACGACGCCGCCGAGCAGGATGCCGGCAACTCCTCCCGCGAGCAGGGCCCCGAGCACGTCGACAGCGTCGAGGACGACCTGAGGCTCCGAGCGGTCGAGATGCGCGAGGACTTCCGCGGGCTGGGACTTGACCCAGAGGAAGACGGCGGCTCCTGCGAGCAAGAGGACGACGACGACGGCGACGGCGCCGGCGACCTGGGCCCCGACGCGGAGCGCGGCGCGGCGGACGGCGAGCTCGTCCGAGTTGCGGGGGAGTCGCGCGGTGCGCTGTTTCCGCTGCCGAATCCAGCTCATTCGAGGCCGCCAAGCTGATAGCCCACGCCGTGGACCGTTCTGATCACGGATCTCTCCGTCTTCTTCCGGAGGTAGTGCACGTAGGTGTCGACGACGCCGGGAGTCTCGCCAGCGCCAAAGGCTGCCGCCACGAGCTCGGTGCGCGAGAAGACGCGCTCGGGCTCGCGCGCGAGGATCGCGAGGAGGGCGGTTTCGGTCGCCGAGAGCTCAACGCGCCCGCCGTAGGGGGAGGACAGAGTGCGGGCGGCGGCGTCGAGCTCCCATGCGCCCACGGCGAGGAGCTCGCGTCCGGACGTGCCACGCGCATCGGGCGCGTAGCTCCGCGTGAGCGCGCGCACGCGGGCGGCGAGCTCGTCGGCGTCGAACGGCTTCACGAGGTAGTCGTTCGCGCCGGCGTCGAGCCCTTCGACCTTGTCGGGCACGGTCCCGAGCGCGGTGAGCAGGAGTACGGGCGTCGCAACGCGCCGCGAGCGGACGGCCTGGACGAGGCCGATCCCGTCGAGCCCGGGGAGCCCGCGGTCGACGATGAGGGCGTCCCAGTCGCGCGAGAGCGCGAGGTCGAGGCCTTCGCGCCCGTCCCGGGTCAGGGTTACGTCGAAGTCGGTCCCGAGCAGCTGGGCGACGAGCGGGCCGAGCTGCCGGTCGTCCTCGACGAGGAGCACGCGAGGTCTGGGGTCCATGGCTCACATTGTGCCAAGGGCCCCCGACATTCCGCGGGCATCCGTCATCATTCCGCCGAGGCCTCGGCGTATTCGTGCTGTCCTTCCGGGCTCGCGGCGGGCGCGGGGGCGCCGGACGTCGTGCTCTTCGCCGCGCGGCGGTGCCGCAGCGCCTCGAGGCCGATGGGGATGACCGAGGCGAGGACGATGACGATTGAGAGCACGTCGATGTTCTTAGCGATGAATTCCACGTTCCCGAGCCACACGCCGAGCATCGTGATGGATACCGCCCACGCAATCGCCCCGAGCACGTTCCACGCGAGGAAGCGCCGATAGGGGTAGCGCGCCATCCCGGCGACGAGCGGCGTGTACGTGCGCACGATCGGGACGAATCGCGCGAGGACGAGCGCCCGCCCGCCGTAGCGCGAGAAGAAGGACTCGGCGCTTTCGAGGTGGCTCAGCTTGAGGATTTTCGCGTCCTCCCGGAACCACCTCCGGCCCACGGCCTTGCCGATCAGGTAGCCCGCCTGGTCGCCCGCGATCGCCGCGGCCATCACGACGAGGATAAGAGCCGGAAGCGAGAGTCCGAGCCTCCCGTGGAGGAGCCCGACCGTGAAGAGGAGCGAATCGCCCGGCAGGAACGGGAACAGGAGCCCCGATTCGATGAAGACGATGAGGCCGACGACGCCGAGGACCCAGGGTCCGGCGTCCACGAGGAGGGAGGTCGGGTCGAGCATGCGGTGTCCTGTCGGGTAGTCGGAAAGGCCGGCCGGGTGATGCGGCTCAGCGGTACTCGAGCCGGGTGATGAACGGCACGCGGCTCAGGAGGGGCATGGCGAAGCGGTTCCAGAGGCCGCACCAGAGCAGGATCCCGGCCACGGACGCCGGGAAGGAGGCGATGACGTCGATCGGGTAGTGCACGCCGACGTACACACGGGAAATCGCCACGAGGCCCGAGGCGACCATGCCGCCGACGAGGATCCACGAACCCCAGCGCCTGTCCCGGAAGAGGAAGTAGAGCGCGATCGTGAGCGAGACCGCGAAGCACACGTGGCCGCTCGGGAAGCTGTTGGGATCCATGTCCGGGGAGAGTGGGTTCGCAAGGAGGCTCGGGTCCGGCCGGTGGCGGTGGACGGCGTACTTGAAGATGAGGCTGAAGACCCAGCCGAATCCGGTGATCGAGGCGACCGCGAGGGCATCGATGGGGGTACGCCGCACGAACCACAGCAGGACGATGAGCACGAGGAGGATGACGACGGCGCCCGAGGGCCCGAGGATCTTCTCGACCGCGAGGGAGACCGCGTTGAGCCAGCCGACGTGCTGTGTGCTCATGGTCTGGTTGATCGTGAGTTCCGTCGCCGTGACGCCGGAGGTCGAGGCGATGAACCCGAGGGCGAGCACGACGACGCTCATCACCGCGGGCACGATGATCCAGTGGCGGAGGCTCGGAAGCGTGGCGAGGCGGCTGCGCGGAGATCTGGCCGGGGCGCTGCGCGGCGCGAAGTCGGAGGACGTCATGTGCTTATCCTGCCCTGCCCCGTCTAAGACGGCTCTAAGAACCGCCTGGGCGTGGCCGGGGCAGGTGCGGATGATCCTCGCGCCCCACGAAACGGAATCGGTACGATCGTACCGAAGTCGAGGATCGTCAGTTGCTTGACTCACATCGACGCCGCGCGCGAGCATGGAATCGGAACGAACGTACCGAAAGTTGGAAGGCCTCGAACGGTGGACGACATCATCGCGGGCATCGCCTCGAAAGTCCGCGCGCGCCGTCGTGCGCTCTCCCTCACCCAGCAGGACCTCGCGGACCTCGCGGGCGTCTCGGAGCGCTTCGTCCGCTTCGTCGAGCAGGGCAAGCCGAGCGTGCGCCTCGACGCGCTCTCGGCGGTGCTCGGCGCGCTCGGGCTCGAGCTCGACGTCGTCGCCCACGGCAGCAGCTCAGGCGCGGGTGCTCTCAGGACCAGCCTGACCAGGCAGCTATGACGCGGCACCGCATCGCGGACGTCTACAAGGGCGGCGTGCTCGCCGCGCGGCTCGAGCGCTTCGAGGGCGGCACGCGGTTCACCTACCTCCCGGCCTATCTCGCGGCGGGCGGCGACGGGGTCGCGAGCACCCTCCCGCCCACGCCCCGCCCGGTCGACACGCCGGCGGGCGCCGTTCCGCCGTTCTTCACGGGCCTCCTTCCGGAGGGGCGGCGCCTCGCGTCGCTGCGCCGGGCCGTCAAGACGAGCGCGGACGACGAGCTGGGCCTCCTCATGGCCGCGGGAGCTGACCCGGTCGGCGACGTGCAGATTGTCCCGCACGGCGAGCCCCTCGGCGGGCCCGCCGAGGATGCGGAGCACGCCGTCGAGTTTGACGCGCGGCGCCTCCCCGACTTCGCGGCCCTCGTCGACGACCCGACGCTCGTCGACCCGAAGGCGCTCGCGGGCGTCCAGGACAAGGTGAGCGCGGGCATGATCTCGCTTCCCGCGGCCGAGGCCGGGCGGCGGTACATCCTGAAGCTCAACGCGCCCGAATTCCCGCACGTCGTCGAGAACGAGTTCCTCATGTACCGCTTCGCTGCGCGGCTCCGCGTGCCGGTGTGCGGCGTCCGGCTTGTGCATGACGTCGCGGGGCGCGCGGGGCTTCTCGTCGAGCGCTTCGACCGCCCCGTGCGTTCGGGTGGCGGCACCGTGCGGCTCGCGGTCGAGGACGGGTCGCAGCTCCTCGGCCTGTACCCCGCGGACAAGTACAACGTGAGCTTCGAGGAGCTGTGCCGGACGGTCGCGGCGCACTGCTCGGCCCCGCTACCCGCCCTCCGCAACCTCGCCCTCCAGGGAGCGTTCGCGTGGCTCGTCGGCAACGGCGACCTCCATGCGAAGAATGTCTCGGTCGTCCGCGGCCTCGCCGCGCCGGGGGAGTGGGCCGTCGCGCCCGTCTACGACATCCCCTCCACAGTTCCCTATGGGGACAAGTCCCTCGCGCTTCCGATCGGCGGCAAGCGCACGGGGATCTCGCGGCGGCACTTCCTCGCGTGGGCCACGGAGCTGGGCCTGCCCGCGCGGGCGGCGGCGTCCGTGGTCGAGACGGCGCTCAAGGCCTCGGCTCCGCTCGTGGCGGCCCTCGAAGCGGACGACGGCGGCGCGTCTCCCTTCGCCGTCGGCCCGACGCGCGCGTGGGTCAAGGAGCTCAAGCACCGTCGCCGCCTGTTCGAGGGGTGACTCACGGCACCGGGCTTCATACACGGTCATACATTTGCCGACGCGAATCGTGGGCCTCCTACACTCGCATCAGGTCATGAGTGCCAGCACACAGCCCCGGCTTGCTGGCCGGCAACCCTCCCGCCGCGGTGGGGTGCCCCGGGTGAAGACCTGGACCGGCGAGAGCCGTCGGTCAAGCGCAGCGGAGGGAATGCTATGTCCAGCACCCAATGGTCTTTCGAGACCCGTCAGATCCACGTCGGCCAAACCCCCGATTCCGAGACCGGAGCGCGGGCCCTGCCCATCTACCAGACGACCTCGTTCGTCTTCCCGAGCGCGGAGAGCGCGGCCAAGCGGTTCGCCCTCGCCGAGCTCGCGCCCATCTACACGCGGATCGGCAACCCGACCCAGGACGCCGTCGAGCAGCGCATCGCGAGCCTCGAAGGCGGCGTCGGCGCGCTTCTGCTCTCCTCGGGGCAGGCCGCGACGACGTACGCGATCCTCACAGTCGCCGAGTCGGGCGACCACGTCGTGGCGAGCGCGAGCCTGTACGGCGGAACCTACAACCTCCTCAAGCACACGCTCAAGAAGTTCGGCATCGAGACGACCTTCGTCGAGGATCCGGACAGCCTCGCGGAGTGGCAGACCGCCGTCCGCCCGAACACGAAGGCGTTCTTCGCGGAGTCGATCTCGAACCCGCGCCAGAACATCCTCGACCTCGAGGCCGTCGCCGCCGTCGCCCATGAGGCCGGCGTCCCGCTCATCGTGGACAACACGGTCGCGACCCCATATCTTCTGCGCCCGCTCGAGCACGGCGCCGACGTCGTCGTGCACTCCGCGACCAAGTACCTCGGCGGGCACGGCTCGGCCATCGCGGGCGTGATCGTGGATGGCGGCACGTTCGACTACGGGAAGGACCCCGAGAAGTTCCCGGGCTTCAACACGCCGGACGAGACCTACAACGGGCTCGTCTTTGCGCGCGACCTCGGCGTCGGCGGCATCCTCGGGGCCAACCTCGCGTACATCCTCAAGGCGCGCGTCCAGCTCCTCCGGGACCTCGGCTCGGCCGTCTCGCCGTTCAACGCGTTCCTTATAGCCCAGGGCCTCGAGACGCTCAGCCTCCGCGTCGAGCGGCACGTCGAGAACGCGCTCGCGGTGGCGCGCTGGCTCGAGGCGCGCGACGACGTCGAATCGGTCGCCTACGCGGGGCTCGAATCGAGCCCGTGGTTCGGGCTCGGGAAGAAGTACGCGCCGAAGGGCACAGGGGCAATCGTCTCGTTCGAGCTTGCGGGCGGCGAGGGCCTCTCGGCGGCGGACGCGGGGAAGGCCTTCGTCGACGCGCTCGCGCTGCACTCGCACGTCGCCAACATCGGCGACGTCCGCTCGCTTGTCATCCACCCGGCGTCGACCACGCACGCCCAGCTGACCGAGGAGCAGCAGCGCGCCGCGGGCGTGACGCCGGGCCTCGTACGCCTCGCAGTCGGGATCGAGAACATCGCGGACATCCTCGCGGACCTCGAGGCCGGATTCGCTGCGGTCGCGGCAACCCGGGCGCTCGAGCCGGCCGGCGTCGGCGAGCCGGTCGCATGACGGTCGTGGACCGAGTCGCAGCCCCGGCCGAAGCACCTGCGAGCGCTCCGCGCGAGCGTGGCGAGGCCGCGCCCGGCCTTGAGCGCGACGGCGTGCTGCGCACGTGTTCGATCGGTGCCCTCCAGCTCGAAGCCGGCGGCGCCCTGCCCGAGGTCGAGCTCGCGTACGAGACGTGGGGCACGCTCAACGCGGACGCCTCGAACGCCGTCCTCATCCAGCACGCCCTCACCGGCGACACGCACGTGGCCCAAGGGCACGCGGACCAGCCGGGCTGGTGGGACTCGCTCGTCGGGCCGGGCAAGCCCGTGGACACCGACCGGTATTTCGTGGTCGCGGCCAACATGATCGGCGGCTGCTACGGGAGCACGGGGCCGGCCTCGCCCGATCCGGACGGCCTGCCGTGGGGCTCGCGCTTCCCGTTCGTGACCATCCGCGATTCGGTGCGCGCCGAGGCCCGGCTCGCCGATCGGCTCGGCATCCGGCGCTGGCACGCCGTCGTCGGCGGCTCGATGGGCGGTGCGCGCGCGCTCGAATGGG
This sequence comes from Sinomonas terricola, assembly GCF_034931225.1. NCBI lineage: Bacteria > Bacillati > Actinomycetota > Actinomycetes > Micrococcales > Micrococcaceae > Sinomonas > Sinomonas terricola. Next base: position 195,899 of record NZ_JAYGGQ010000004.1, on the reverse strand, counting down.
GCTTGACGTACCCGCACCGCGTGCGGCACTGCGTCGTCGTCGCGATCGGCGCCTACAGCACCGCCGAGCAGATCGCGCTCGCACAGGCTCAGGTGCTCGCGATCCGGCAGGATCCGAACTACCGGGACGGCGACTACTACGGCGCGGTCCCGCCGAACGCGGGCCTCGGCCTCGCACGCCGCATCGCGCACATCAGCTACCGTTCGGAACCAGAGTTCTCGTTTCGCTTCGGGCGCCGCGGCCAGGGCGCGGAGAACCCCATCGAGGCCTCGGACGGCGCGGCCACGCGGGGGCGCTACCAGGTGGAAAGCTACCTCGACCATCAGGCCGACAAGCTCGTGCGCCGGTTCGACGCGAACAGCTACGTGATCCTCACCGAGGCTCTCATGAGCCACGATGTGGGGCGCGGGCGCGGCGGCGCGGAGCGTGCGCTCTCGGCGGCCGGATCAGAGTTCTTCATCGCGTCGGTCACGTCGGATCGGCTCTACTTCCCCGAGCAGAGCGAGCAGCTCGCGAGATGGCTCCCTGGAGAGGTCCCCGTGTACACGATCGACGCGAAGATCGGGCACGACGGGTTCCTCACCGAGATCGGGCAGCTCGGCCCCGAGCTCAGACGGCGGGTCTTCACGCTCTGAGGCGGCGCGTCAGCCGCGCATGATCTCGTTGCGGGCCTTCATGTACTCCTCGAGGGAGATCTTCTGGTCCGTGAACTGCTGGTCGAGCTCCGCGAGCTTGCGCGCGCGGTAGCCCTGAGCCTCGGGAACCGGGGGCGGGGGCTTCGCGGCGGACGACGGCGGGGTCCCCGCCCTTTGGGGCGCGGGCGCCTGCTGCCGGGGTGCCTGGGGCGACGGCTGCCGGGGGATCTGCTGCCCCGGGAAGCTCCCGGGGGGAATGGGGTGCTCCCACCAGTTCTCCCCGCCCGGCGGGGGCAGCTGCCCTTGCTGGGTCCCGGGATTCTGGCCAGCCGGTTGCTGGCCCGCTGGGCGCTGGCCCGTCTGTGGCGGGCGTGTTCCCGGGACCCCGCGAGGGTACGGGTTCCCGGGGTAGCCTCCGTACCGGTTGTAGCCGCGGTCCCGCGGCGGGATCTGGCGTCCGCGCTGGCTTTGCCCCATCCTCCGCATGATGATCGGGATGACCCACGCGAAGACGATCACCCAGAAGAACCAGCTCATGTCCGTCTCCTACTCGAATGCCGCTGTTCCCGGAGCATCGCCCGTGCCCAGGGGGACGCCGACGCCGAACACGGGCTCCGCCGTCGGGCGCTTCGCGGAGATGCCGTCCCCGCTCGACTTGTGCCGAAGCCGCCGGATGACCCACGGCACGAAATACTCGCGGGCCCACACGAGGTCTTCGGCCCGGGCTCCGCGCCACGAGCGCGCGGGAAGCGGCGCCGGCTCGAGTGGGGAGAGGCTGTGCGGGACGTTGAGGGCTTCAAGGGCCATGATCGTGATCGTGTGGTGCCCGAGGGGCGAGAAGTGGAGGCGGTCGCTCGCCCACATCCGCGGGTCGGAGAGCTTCCTCAGGCTCCACATGTCCGCGATGATCGCGTCGTGCCGGGCCGCGACCGTGCGGAGGTTCTCGTTGTAGATGGCGACCTTCCCGCGGATTGCGCTGAGCACGGGGGTCGAGCCAACATCGGGGCCGTTGAAGAGCAGCACCGTCGCGCCGGCTTCGGCGAGGAGTCCGACGGCGTCGTCGAGCCTCACCGCGAGCGCGTCGGGATCGCTCCCGGGGCGGAGGAGGTCGTTGCCGCCCGCCGAGATCGAGACGAGGTCGGGGGAGAGGGCGCGGGCCGGCTCGAGCTGCTCGTCGAGGATCTGGCCGAGGAGACGCCCGCGGATCGCGAGGTTGGCGTAGGCGAAGCCGTCGTTTCCGCGGGAGAGCTCTTCGGCGAGCCGATCGGCCCAGCCGCGGTGGCCGCCGGGGGCTGCGTCGTCGGGGTCGCCGATGCCCTCGGTGAACGAGTCGCCCATGGCGACGTAGCGGTGCCACGGATGGCGGTGGCCGTCCGCAAGCTGCGCGTCGTGTTGACTGGTCTGGGTCATGTCCGTCACTCCTGCATTATCTATCGGGAGTTAACGCGGGCAGCCGCCGGACCGTGCCCACCCATTTAGTTGACGGTTCAACTGTGTGGAAGAATGGGGCGCATGACGGAACCCACGGCACACGCAGAGTACCCGGCACCCCACGCCATCTGGAGCCGCCCCGAGGGCGAACGCACGGGCACTCCGCTCGTCGTCCTGCTCCACGGCTACGGCGCCAACGAGGCCGACCTCATGGGGCTCGTGCCGCTGCTCCCCGAGGAGTTCACCGCCGTCTCCCTCCGCGCGCCCCAGACGCTCGCCCCCGGTGCCTACCAGTGGTTCCCCCTCATGGGCGCCGACGACTTCGACGTCGCCCAGGTCGAGGCCGCCGGCAATTACGTCCTCGCATGGCTCGACGGGATCCGGGCCCAGCACACCTCAGTCACCCTTCTCGGCTTCTCGATGGGCATGGCCATGGCGACGACGCTCCTGCGCCGCCGCCCGCGCGACTTCGCGGCCGTCGTCGGCCTCTCGGGGTTCGCGATCGACCCCCGCGCCGCCGGCCCGGGCGGCTGGGACTACGCGCGCGACGGCGAGCTCGACGGAACCGTGCCGTTCTTCTGGGGCCGCGACCAGGCCGACCCCATCATCACGCAGGACAAGATCGCGTACACGCTCGGCTGGGTGCGGGAGCGCGTCGACCTCACGAAGATCGTCTACGACGGCATCATGCACAGCATCAGCGGGCCGGAGATGGCCCACGTCGCGGAGTTCCTCACCTACAAGGTCCTCGCGGGAGCCTAGTCAGCCCTGCGTGACGAGGCGGACGCGCTGGCCGCCGACCTCGACGACATCCCCCGCCGCGAGCTGGCGGCCACGCCGCTCCTCGATGTCCCCGTTGACCTTGACGAGGCCATGGCGGATGAGCTCGGCGGCCTCGACGCCGTCCTCCACGAGCGAGGCCAGCTTGAGGAGCTGGCCGAGCCGGATGGTGCCCTCGCGGATTTCGATGTCGTGCATGCCCTTACTCTATGCACCCGCCCCACCACCCGCATGCACCCGCCCCACCACCCGCATGCACCCGCCCCACCACCCGCATGCACCCGCCCCACCACCCGTCCCGGTACTCTTGACTCTGGACTTAGCGGACCGCACCCAGCGGCCTGATCAGTATGGAGGACATGCCTTGGCACCCAAATCCCAACTGGACGCAATCGTCTCCCTGGCCAAGCGCCGCGGATTCGTCTTCCAGGCGGGCGAGATCTACGGCGGCTCGCGCTCGGCGTGGGACTACGGCCCCCTCGGCGTCGAGCTCAAGGAGAACATCAAGGCCCAGTGGTGGCAGACGTTCGTGCGTGGCCGCGAGGACATGGTTGGGCTTGACTCCGCCGTCATCCTCCCCAAGAAGGTGTGGGAGGCATCGGGGCACGTCGCGACGTTCACCGATCCCCTCGTCGAGTGCCTCAACTGCCACAAGCGCCACCGCCAGGACCACCTCGTCGAGGCCTATGAGGCCAAGAAGGGCCGCGCTCCCGAGAACGGCATGGAGTCCATCACGTGCCCGGACTGCGGTGTGACGGGCCAGTGGACCGAGCCCCAGATGTTCTCGGGCCTCATGAAGACGTTCCTCGGCCCCGTGGACAACGCGGAGGGCCTGCACTACATGCGCCCCGAGACCGCCCAGGGCATCTTCGTGAACTTCAACAACGTCGTCACCACGTCCCGCAGGAAGCCTCCGTTCGGCATCGGCCAGATCGGCAAGGCCTTCCGCAACGAGATCACGCCCGGCAACTTCATCTTCCGCACGCGCGAGTTCGAGCAGATGGAGATCGAGTTCTTCACGGCCCCCGCCGAGGCCGACGAGTGGTTCCGCCACTGGGTCGACGCGTGCTGGAACTGGTTCGTCGGCCTCGGCATCAACCCGGACAACATGCGGCGCTTCGAGGTTCCCGAAGACGAGCGGGCGCACTATTCGGCCGGGACGATCGACGTCGAATACCGCTTCGGCTTCCAGGGCAACGAGTGGGGCGAGCTCATGGGCATCGCCAACCGCACCGACTTCGACCTCGGGAGCCACACGAGGGCCTCGGGCCACGAGCTCGCGTACTTCGACCAGACCACCAACGAGCGGTACATCCCGTTCGTGATCGAGCCCTCGTTCGGCCTCACGCGCTCGATGATGGCGTTCCTCGTCGACGCATACTCGGAGGACGAGGCGCCGAACACGAAGGGCGGCGTCGACAAGCGCACGGTGCTGCGACTCGACCCGCGCCTCGCGCCGATCAAGGCGGCCGTTCTCCCACTCAGTCGCAACGAGGACCTCTCGCCCAAAGCGCGCGCCCTCGGCGCGGAGCTGCGCAAGCGCTGGAACATCGACTTCGACGACGCGGGCGCTATCGGCCGCCGGTACCGTCGCCAGGACGAGGTCGGCACGCCGTTCTGCGTCACGGTGGACTTCGACACGCTCGAGGACCAGGCCGTCACGATCCGCGAGCGGGACACCATGACGCAGGAGCGCGTCTCCCTCGACAAGGTCCAGGGTTACCTGGCCGAGCGGCTCGAGAAGAACTGACGGGCAAGGTCGAAGGGAGCTCACGGGGCGTGGCCGAGCTGAACTACCGCGCGTGGCGCGAGGGCGACGATCAGATCCTGCTGCAGATCTGGGGTGACGCCGAAGGCCCGGCCGCGGAGCAGTTCCGCGGCCAGCTGGGGCCGGACGACGACGCCGACGCGGGCTCGGGCGGCGCGGGTGCCGCCAGCGCGGGCGCAGGCCCGGAAACGGCCGGCAGACTGTGGCGGCGCTGCGTCGTCGCCGTGGACGAGGGCATCCCGGTCGCGGCCGGGGTTGCCTATGCGAGCACACTGCATCCCCGGCGCCTGTGGGCGTATGTCGAGGTCGCGCGGGATCACCGGGGTCACGGCGTCGGAACGGAGCTCCTGAGGCGCCTGCGCGAGGCGGCCCTCACGGCGCCGGGCGGACCGAAGTGCCTCCGCACGAAGACGGCGGCCGGGAGCGCGGGGGAGGCCTTCGCCCGCGCATCGGGCTTCGCGGCGCTCGAACGCTCGCGGCACGTCGTCGTCCGGCCGGGCACGCTCAAGCTGCCCGTGTTCGGCGATGGCTCCGAGCAGCAGAGCTCGCAGCTCGTCCAGGATCTGGCGACGGGCTCGGTCGAGCTGAGCGACGCCGTCGGCCGCTACTACACGGCCGTCCATGCATGGGATCCGCCCGCCCCGCTGAGCGTCGGCAAGGCCCAGCAGCTCTTCCTCTCCGACGCCTCGGGCGCGCACGGCGCCGTCGTGCTGCGCGCGCCCGCGCACAGCGCGTTCGGCTCGTCAGTGCCTGCGGGGAAGAAGGGCCGGCTCCGGGCGTTCGCCGTGAGCTACGCGAACCCCGCGGCCGCGCAGCAGGCGATGCGGGCGGGCGACGACGAGCAGCCCACCGAGGTCCTGCTGGGCCACGACCCGGCCCTCGACGCGGACGACGCGCGGGACGCCGTGCGCGGCCTGCTCGCGCTCGTCGCGTATCAGCATCCCGTGCTGCTCGAAGTGGACGACTCGATGGAGGCCCTCCGGGCCGCCGTCGACCCGCTCCTCGACGCGGGGCTCGCGGCCCAGCTCGGGCCGGACACACTCATCCTCGGGGACTGACCGTGGGCGCCGGGCACAGCCACGCAGGACCGGCCACGGCGCCGAGCCCGGCCGCGGCCGTGGCCCGGCGCCGTGCGACGTGGATCCTCGCCGCGGTCCTCGTGCCGCTCGGCATCGTGACGCTCGTCGCGATGGTGCTCCTGTGGCCCACGGGCGACCGCGGCGACCTCAAGCTCGCGAACCCCTACGCCGTGGCCCAGGGTGTGACGATAGAGACCGGCACCGTGCAGCAGGTCATGCAGTCGGGATGTGAGCGGGGCCAGCAGCCGTCCCAATGCACGATCGCGGTGACGCAGCCCGACTCGGGCGGGGCCCCCGTGCAGGTGCTCATGAACCCGGACGTCATGGTGTCCCACGGCGTGAAGCCGGGGGACAAGGTGCGGTACCTCAACCTCTCGAAGGTCCAGCAGGCCCAGTCGCAGGGTGCCTCCGGCCCGCAGCCGCCGTCGTATGTCTTCGTCGACTTCGTGCGCACGGTCCCGATCCTCCTGCTCGCGGGCCTGTACGCCGTCGTCGTCATCGCGGTGGGGCGCTGGCGGGGGTTCCGCGCGCTCGTCGGCCTCGTGGGCGCGTGCGTGGTGCTTGCCGTCTTCGTCCTCCCGGGACTCGTCGAGGGGAAGCCGCCGCTCCTGCTCGCCCTCGTTGGCTCCATCGTGATCATGATGGCGGTCCTGTATTTCGCCCACGGTGTCTCGGCGCGCACGTCGACGGCGCTGCTCGGGACGATCTTCGGGCTCGGCGTCACGGCCGTCCTCGCGGCCTGGGCGACGGATGCGGGGAACCTCACGGGGGTAGGCCCGCACGACGCGGCGTCCCTCGTGAACCTCGGCGGGAAGCTCTCGATCTCTGGGATCATCCTGTGCGGGCTCATCATCGCGAGCCTCGGGGCCCTCAACGACGTCACCATCACGCAGGCCTCCGCGGTGTGGGAGCTCTACGAGCTCGCCCCGCACACGCCGGCTCGGAAGCTGTTCGCGTCCGCCTTGCGGATCGGCCGCGACCATCTCGCCTCGACGGTCTACACGATCACGTTCGCCTACGCCGGAGCCGCCCTCCCGATCCTCATCATGGTCATGCTCTACGATCGCCCGCTCCTCGACGCCCTCACGGGGTCTGAACTCGTGGAGGAAGTCGTGCGCACGCTCGTCGGCTCGATCGGGCTCGTGCTCGCGATCCCGATGACGACGGCGATCGCCGTCGCCGTGGTCAAGGCCGCCGGGGCGGCCCGGCTCGAGGCCCGCGAGCCCGGCCACGCCGAGCTGTCCGAAACGCGGTAACGCGTCACATCTTGTCGCGGTCCGGCCGCATCCCGTTCATCGCGTCCCGCGCGTCCCAGATGTCGCGTTCGGCCTCGGTCGGGGCGCCCCCGCCGAACTTCGCGGGCAGCCACCACGCGCCCGGCGGGGCGCCAAGCCGGAAGGAGCGGACGGCGACGTCCGCAGCGGCCTGCATGGCCGCCTGGAGCTGCTCGGCTGAGGCCTCCGGGTCGTCGGCCGGATCGAGGGCGAGCGGCGGGCCGAAATGCACCCGGATCGGCGCCTCCCAGAGATCCCGGAGCGAGCCGCTGCCCGTGTCGCCGAAGGTGCCGTGCCCTCGCGTCGTCACCCGATGTCCGCCCCACACGGCCACGGGCACGAGCGGGACCGCGGTCTGCACGGCGATCCGCACGGCGCCGGTGTGGCACCGACGCACGGTGAAGCTGCGGCTCACCCCGGCCTCGGGGAACAGCGCGACGCTCCAGCCGCCGTCGAGCGCTCTGAGCGAGGCGGCGAGGCTTGCGTGGTTCGGCGCGCCGAGCACGGCGAGCCCTCCGCACGCTGTGATCGCCGCGCCGAGGATGCGGCTGCGGTACGGCCGTGGGCCGACGAGGAAGCGGAGCCGCTCGCGCCGCCGCTGCCACCAGACGAGGCCCACGGGCACGAAGTCGATGTAGCCGAAGTGCGTGATGGCGAGCACGACCTGGCCCGGCGGGATGTTCTCGAGCCCACTCGCGGCGACGTCGGTGCGGAGGCGTCGTGCAAGCCACGCGAAGAGGAACCGGGCGAGGTCGTAGAGCGGCAGGCCGCGAGGGGCCGTGCGTGCCGCAGCGTCCGATGCCCTCGCCATGAGACCCCAGCGTAGGGGCAAAAGTGGCCCCGGGCCGAGGGATGAGTGATGATGAGAATCGGTGTCAACAATGGAGCGGCGTGGAGGGGGCGACGGTGTGAGCGTGTGGGCAGGGGAGCGGATTCCGGTGATCGCGCTCACGGGCTATCTGGGCGCGGGGAAGACGACGCTGCTCAACCATCTCCTGCGGCAGCCCGGCGCGCGCGTCGGCGTCGTCGTCAACGACTTCGGCGACATCAATGTGGACGCGGCGCTCGTGCGCGGCCAGATCGACGAGCCAGCCTCGATCTCCGGCGGCTGCGTGTGCTGCCTGCCGGACGGCGGCGGACTCGACGAGGCCCTCCGGAAGCTCGCGCACCCCCGGCTCGCGCTCGACGTCGTCATCGTCGAGGCGAGCGGGATCGCGCAGCCCGGCTCGCTCGCCCGGCTCATCCAGTACAGCGGCGTCGAGCGCGTGCGGGTGGGCGGGGTGGTCGACGTCGTCGACGCCGTCGAGTACTTCCGCACGGTCGATACGGGCGCGCTCGTGCCCGCGAGATTCTCCGTCGCGTCGCTCGTCGTGCTCAACAAGTGCGATCAGCTTCCCGACTCCGACCGCGAGGAGACCCTGAGCCGCATCGAGCGCCGCATCCGCGGGGCCAATCCGGATGTGCACATCGTGCGGACGTCGCTCGGCCGCGTGGACCCTTCGCTCGTCTACGACGTCGCCTCGCTCGAGGACCCCGACGATCAGCTTCCGATCGGGGCGCTGCTCCGCGCGGCGCAGAGCGTCGACGGGCACGGCTCCCACAGGCATGGCTCCCATGAGCATGCGCGCGCCGTGTCCGCGCGCTCGGTGGGCACGGCCGATCCCGGCCGTGTCGTCGATGTGCTCGAAGCGCCGCCCGCGGGGGCGTATCGGCTCAAGGGCCGTATCGCTGTGCGCACCGGGCGCGGAGTCGCCGTGTATGTTGTGAACGTCGTGGGCAGGTCGATCCATGTGGCGCGGGCAGCCCGCTCGGGCGAACCGGCGAGCGAGCTCGTCGCCGTCGGTCTGCATCTCGACGAGGACGACGCGCGGCCAAGCCTTGAGCGCGCGCTCGAGCCTTCCGCTGGGGTTGGCCAGGTGGGCCTCGCGCGCCTGCGGCGCCTTGCCCGGGCGAGTGCGTGAGCGGATGCTGGGCTCGGCGAGATCGGGCACACGCTTTGGGAGGACGGCGGATTGCCTGCGCGCTCCTCGTCGTCTCGCCCGCAGGCCTTCTCGGATGCGGGCCAGCACTACAGTGAATCCATGAGCCCCACGATCGAGCGTCCCGGCCAGCCGGGCGCGGGCGAGATCTTCGGGCAGGACCTTTCGGGCCTCGGCACCCTCGGCGTGCTCGGGGCGCGCGCGGCGCGCCGCTGGTTCGCCGGGGCGAGCGTCGCCGTCGCCCTGTGGACCGCGGGGAACTGGGGCCATTTCGCGGCCGCGGCCATCGCTGCGGGGCAGCTTCCCCTTCGCGTCGCGCACCTGGCCCTCTTCATGCTCGCATTCCTCCTCGTGCCCCCGTACAGCTGGGGGAGCTCGCTCGTGCGCAAGATCGCGCTCCTGGCGGTGCTCGTGGGCTTGAGCATCGGCTTCTTCCTCTACGACCCCCAGCCCGGCTGGTACTGGACATTTGTCGCCGTCGCGGCGGGACTGCAGCAGCTTCCCCGCCCGGCGTTTCTGAGCTTCATCGCGGCTCTTTTCGTCGCATCGTTCTCGATCGAGCTCGCCCACGACCTCACGTTCGTCGAGGCGATCAACCAGCCTGCGCTCATCGCGTCGATCGGCCTTCTGCTCGCCGCCCTCGGACGCCAGGCGCAGACCCTGCGCGCCCTGCGCGCGGCGCAGCACGAGCTCGCCGATCTCGCCGTCGCCGAGGAGCGCAACCGCGTGGCCCGCGACCTCCACGACATCCTCGGGCATTCGCTCACCGTCATCGCGGTCAAGGCCGAGCTGGCCGGGCGCCTCGTGCGCCTCGACCCGGACCGCGCCGAGCGCGAGGCGGCGGATCTCGAGGAGCTCGCGCGCGGCGCGCTCGCCGACGTGCGGGCCACGGTCCAGGGGTTCCGCGGGGTGAGCGTCGCGACCGAGCTTGCCGAGGCCCGCGCGTCGCTCGGATCGGCCGGCGTCGCCGCGCACCTGCCGACGGCGGCCGACGCCGTCTCCGCCGCGCATCGCGAGCTCTTCGGATGGGTTCTGCGGGAGGGCATCACGAACGTCGTGCGGCATTCGCGGGCCTCCGTGTGCGAGGTGGCGATGGGCGAGGACTGGATCCAGATCGACGACGACGGCGTGGGCCCGGGGAGCGCGGGCTCCGCGCCCGCACGGGGGCACGGGCTCGACGGCCTCGCCGAGCGAGCGGAGGCGGCAGGCTTCGTGCTGTCCCTTGGCCGTTCGGAGCTGGGCGGATTCAGACTGAGGGTCTCGGCGTGATCCGGCTGCTCATCGCCGACGATCAGGCGCTCGTCCGCGGCGCGCTCGCTGCACTTCTCGGCCTCGAGCCGGACCTCGAGGTCGTTGCCGAGGTGGGACGCGGGGATGAGGTCCTCGCCGCGGTGGCCCAGCACAGGCCCGACGTCGCGATCCTCGACGTCGAGATGCCTGGCCTCGACGGGATCGCCGCCGCCGCGGCAGTCCGCGACGCCGCGCCCGAGTGCCGCGTGCTCATGGTCACGACATTCGGGCGGCCCGGGTACCTCCGGCGCGCGATGCTGGCGGGTGCCGCGGGCTTCGTCGTCAAGGACACCCCGGCGCGCCAGCTCGCGGACGCCGTCCGGCGCGTCGCATCCGGCCTCCGCGTCGTCGACCCGGTGCTCGCGGCGGAATCCCTCACGGCCGGGGACAGCCCGCTCACCGAGCGCGAGACGGACGTCCTCCGCGCGGCCGCGGGCGGGGCGACGATCGCGGGCATCGCCCGCGAGCTGTTCCTCTCGGAAGGCACCGTCCGGAACTATCTCTCGAACGCCATGGGGAAGACCGGCGCAAATACACGCGCCGAAGCGGCGAGGATCGCGGAGGAGAACGGCTGGCTCATCTGACAAATGTCATGCCCAGAACGTGACACGTGCACGGGGCCCGGCCAGCGTCGCGGCGGAACGATGGATACAGGCCGCCGAAGGCGGCGTCCACCGAGTCCAGGAGCCAATCCATGAACCTCACGAGCAGCCTCTCCTACGCGAACGTCGTCCTCGCCGTCGGCGTCCTCGCGTGGGCCGTCGTGCGCCAATTCCAGACGCGCCCGGTCGGTCCCCTCAAGGTGGGCGTGTTCCTCATCCTCGGCGCGATTGGCGTGTGGCAGCTCGCCCAGCTCGCCGATTCGCGCGGAATCGCCCCGGCTGAGGCCCTCGCGCTCGCGCTGTCCCTCGGGCTGGCTGCCGGGTTCGGCTGGCTCCGCGGCCGTGCGGCGGCGGTCTGGATTCAGGACGGCGTCGCCTACCGCCGGGGTGGTTGGCCCGCAGTCGGCCTGTGGATGGCCGCGATCGGGACCCACGTCGCCGTCGACGTCCTCGGGTCTGCGCTCGACGGCGTGCGGGGTCCGAGCCCCGTCTCGAGCGCCTCGATCATGCTCTACATCGCGGTCACGCTGGGGATCCAGAGCGGCGTCGTGGCCCGCCGGGCCGCCGCGCTCGCGGGCGCCTCGATGCCGGTCCGCGAGTCCGTCGCGTAGGAGTTATCCACATACGACGGCGAGCGCCTCCTCTGGGTGCGATGGCTCCGGTAGCGTCGGGGCCATCGCACACATCTGTCATGGGGGGATTACATGGGCAAGGCTGCACGCCTCAAGCGCTCGCGCACATATAAAGGGCCGGACGGGTCCGACCGCTTCATTCCGGGATTCACGACCCGGCGCGCCGAAGCCCTCCGGGGCCACTGCGCGGAGGCTGTCCGTGCGCTCGGATATCGGGCCTGGGACCGGGGAAGCCATATCGTCGTCACGGGAGGGCCGTTCACGGCGCCGGGGGCCATCCTGGGGTTCTCGACCATCTCCCGCGAGGCGGCCCGCGTGCCGGAAGACCAATGGGGGCCTCTGGCCGCGGAGGTCATCGGGCGGCTCATCGCGAGTGCCCTCGCCGCCCCGCCGCATCTGGACAGGACGCAGCTCCGCGAAGGGCTGTTCCCTCGCTTCTCGGCGCCGGGGCGCATCCCCGAGGAGCTGCTCGCGGAGGACTACACGTACGCGCGCCGGGTTGCGGGCATGCCCTTGCTCGTAGCGGTCCGGCACGACCAGGCTTCTGCCTTCCTCGCCGACATCCATCTCGCGAAGGCCGGCGGCGTCGAGGAGGCGTGGAGTGCGGCAGAGGCCAACCTCGTCGCCGCAGGCCTCGGCGATCCCGCGATCTACGCGGCTCCGAACGGATCGAGCGTCATCGTCTTCGAATCCGAGCATCCGCGGCAAGCCGCGTGGCTCGCGTACCCCGAGCGGCTTGTCGAGACGCTCGGGCTCGACGTCGGGCCTCTCGGCGCCCTGTTCTGCGTCCCCGCGCACCGCCTGTTGGGCATCCAGCCCGTGCGCGAGGACACGACAAGCAAGGAGGTCGAACGGATGCTCCAGCTCGCGGGCATCCTCGGCGAGGGCGAGGTCGCGCCGCTGAGCCGCGAACTCTTCTGGTGGCGGCCGGGGGAGGAGGTCCTGACCGCGCAGGCGGCGGGCCTCGACCAAGAGCGGCTCGGTCTTCCGCCCGACGTCGGCGAGGCGCTCAAGGCCGCCGGCTCGGTCGGGACGCGGGGCGTGAATCCCATCTTTGACACAATGGATGGGTGACTGCTGTGCCCACCGCCCCCGTCGAGCTTTCGGCGGCGCCTTCCGACGCCGCGGCGACGCCTCCCAAGCTCGAGCTTCCGCCGCTCCGCCTCGGCCGCCTCACGATCAAGACCCCGGTGGTCCTGGCACCTATGGCAGGCATCACGAATACCGCGTTCCGCAGACTGTGTCGCGAGTTCGGCGGTGGCCTCTACGTCGCCGAGATGGTCACGTCGCGCGCGCTCGTCGAAAGGCACCCCGAGTCGCTCCGCATCATTTCGCACGACGACGACGAGAAGGTCCGCTCAGTCCAGCTGTACGGCGTCGACCCGGTGACGGTCGGCCGTGCCGTCCGCATGCTCGTCGACGAGGAACGGGCCGACCACATCGACCTCAACTTCGGCTGCCCCGTGCCCAAGGTCACGAAGCGCGGCGGGGGCTCGGCGCTCCCGTGGAAGACGGACCTGTTCACCTCGATCGTCACGACAGCCGTCCGCGAGGCGCAGCGCGGCGACATCCCGCTCACGATCAAGATGCGCAAGGGCATCGACGACGATCATCTGACGTACCTCGAGGCGGGCCGGATCGCCCGGGATGCGGGCGTGGCCGCGGTGGCGCTCCACGGCCGGACGTGCGCCCAGTTCTACTCGGGCACGGCCGACTGGGATGCCATCGCGAGACTGCGCGACGCGCTTCCCGATATTCCGGTCCTCGGCAACGGGGACATCTGGAGCGCTGAGGACGCGATCCGCATGGTCCAGCGGACCGGCGTCGACGGCGTCGTCGTCGGGCGGGGGTGCCAGGGCCGGCCGTGGCTCTTCGGCGACCTCCAGGCGGCGTTCGAGGGGCGCGAGGACCGCATCCGCCCGGGGCTCGGCGAGGTCGCGGAGGCGTTCGGCCGGCACGCCGAGCTCCTCGTGGACTACTTCGAGGACGAGGGCAAGGCGCTGCGGGACATCCGCAAGCACGTCGCGTGGTACTTCAAGGGCTACACGGTGGGCGGCGAGCTGCGGGCGAAGCTCGCCCAGGTCCCGACCCTTGCCGTCCTGCGCGAACTCCTCGGCGAGCTCGACGCCGCCGCGCCGTACCCTGGTGTCGACGCCGAGGGCCCTCGGGGGCGTGCCGGATCGCCGAAACGGCCCGCCCTCCCGGACCGCTGGCTTGAAAGCCGCTCGATGAATGCGGACCAGACCCGGGACATCGCCGCGGCCGAGCTGGACGTGTCCGGTGGCTGAGGCGCGTGAGATGACGAAGGGCAGCCACTACACGGCCGAGGACAGCCGGCGGTGGGTCGCGGAGCCGCCCAAGAAGGGCTACCGCAGTGATTTCGAGCGTGACCGCGCGCGCGTCCTGCACTCCTCGGCCCTCCGCCGCCTGGGGGCCAAGACCCAGGTCGTCGCACCGGACACCGACGACTTCGTGCGCACCCGTCTCACGCACTCGCTCGAGGTCGCCCAGGTGGGCCGCGAGCTGGGCCGCGTCCTCGGATGCGACCCGGACGTCGTCGACGCCGCGTGCCTGAGCCACGACCTCGGCCACCCGCCGTTCGGCCACAACGGCGAGAGCGCCCTCAACGAGATCGCCCACCGCATCGGCGGCTTCGAGGGCAACGCGCAGACACTGCGGCTTCTGACCCGGCTCGAGCCCAAGGTTCTAGATGCCGAGGGTCGCCCTGCGGGCCTCAACCTCACCCGCGCGAGCCTCGACGCCGCGTGCAAGTACCCGTGGACGGCTCCCGATGCGCCGCTCGTGCACGGCCAGCGCACGAGCAAGTTCGGCGCGTACGAGGACGATCTCGCGATCTTCGAATGGATCCGCGAGGGCGCCCCGGCCGGGAGGAGCTGCCTCGAGGCCCAGATCATGGATCTGTCGGATGACATCGCCTACTCGGTCCACGACGTCGAGGACGCGATTGTCGCGGGCAAGTTCCAGCTCCGGTGGATGGCCAACCCGGACCACCGCGCGCGCGTCGTCGGCTACACGCAGCAGTGGTACCTCCCGCACAGCGACCCCGAGGGGATCGACGCGGCCCTCGCGCGCCTCGAGGCCACGCCGGTGTGGGTCCTCGAAGCGGATGGCTCGCGCAAGTCCATGGCGGCCCTCAAGAACATGACGAGCCAGCTCATCGGCCGGTTCTGCGACAGCGCCCTGGGCCTGACCCGGGCGGCCTTCGGGGACGCTCCGCTCACCCGCTACGCGGCCCAGGTCGTCGTGCCCGAGGAGACGGTCATGGAGATCGCCGTCATGAAGGGCCTCGCGACGACGTTCGTCATGACGACCGATCACCGCCAGCCGATCTACGAGCGTCAGCGCGAGGTGCTCCACGCCCTCGTCACGGCGCTCAGCGCGACGGGGGACCGCCATCTCGAGCCCATGTTCGCCGCCGATTGGCGCGCCGCCGAGGACGAGGCGGCGCGCTTGCGCGTCGTGATCGACCAAGTGGCCTCGCTCACAGACTCCTCGGCCCTGGCCTGGTATGAACGCCTCGTGGGGAGCCTTCCGAGCCTGTGGTGACTAAGGTGGTGGCGTGGCTGGCCTGATCAAACCCGAAGACATCGCCGAGGTGCGCGCGAGGACGGACATCAGGGAAGTCGTCGAAGGGTACGTGACCCTCAAGAGCGCCGGAATCGGCTCGTGGAAGGGACTGTGCCCGTTCCACGACGAGCGGACGCCGTCCTTCCACGTCCGCCCCCAGGTCGGCACCTACCACTGCTTCGGCTGCGGCGAGAGCGGTGACGTCATCAGCTTCGTCATGAAGCTCGACCACACCGGATTCGCTGAGACCGTCGAGAAGCTCGCGGCCCGGATCAGCTACGAGCTCACCTACGAGGAGGGCGCGGGTCCTCGGCGAGAGGACGTCGGGCGGCGTCAGCGTCTCCTCGACGCCCACAAGATCGCGTCCGAGTTCTTCCGGGACCAGCTCCTCACGCCGCAGGCCGCGGCCGGGCGCCAGTTCCTGTTCGAGCGCGGCTTCGACCGGGGCGTGGCCGAGCGGTTCGGCGTGGGCTTTGCCCCGCAGGGCTGGGACGGGCTGCTCAAGCACCTCCGGGGCCGCGGATTCCGGGAGGACGAGCTCAAGCTCACGGGCATGTTCTCCGAGGGCAACAGGGGCCTCTACGACCGCTTCCGAGGCCGCCTCGTGTGGCCCATCAAGGACATCGCGGGGGACGTCATCGGCTTCGGGGCGCGCCGCCTGTTCGACGACGACCAGGGCCCCAAGTACCTCAACACCCCTGAGACGACGCTCTATAAGAAGTCCCAGGTCCTCTACGGCATCGACCTCGCGAAGCGGAACATCGCGAAGAAGAGACAGCTCGTGGTCGTCGAGGGCTACACCGACGTCATGGCCTGCCATCTCTCGGGGATCGACACCGCGGTCGCGAGCTGTGGCACGGCGTTCGGCAGCGACCACATCAAGATTGCCCGCCGGCTCCTCTCCGACGACGGCACCGGGGGAGAGGTCGTCTTCACGTTCGACGGCGATGCGGCCGGCCAGAAGGCGGCCCTCAAGGCCTTCGAGGAGGACCAGCGCTTCGTCGCCCAGACGTTCGTCGCCGTCGAGCCGAGTGGGATGGACCCGTGCGAGCTCCGGCAGCACCGTGGTGACGCGGCCGTGCAGGCGCTCATCGACAGCCGGCGGCCGCTCTTCGAGTTCGCAATCCAGGCGACGCTCCGCAAGCATGATCTCAACACGGTCGAGGGTCGGGTCTCCGCGCTGCGCGAGGCGGCCCCCGTCGTGGCCCAGATCCGCGACCATTCGATCCGTCCCGCCTACACGCGCGAGCTCGCGAAGTGGCTCGGGATGTCGCCCGACGACGTCGCGAGGGCTGTCGGCGCGGCGAGCCGGCGCGCGCCGTCGTCCGCTCCTGGCGGCGCGGCCGGATCCCCGCAGATTCCGGCGGGTGAGCCGTCCCCGGGGTTCCGCGGCAGCCGCCCGGAACGCCCCGATCCGCGCGATCCCGTGGCGACGATGGAGCGGCAGGCGCTCGAGGTGGTGCTCCAGTACCCCGCGACGCTCGACGAGGACGCGTGGCGCCATTTCGGCGAGTCCCACTTCACGGCTCCGGCGTATCAGGCGGTTCACGCCGCGATCGGCGCGGCTGGCCCGCTAGGGCACGGGGGAGAGGGGCATGCCGCGTGGGTCGAGAGGGTGCGCGATGAGGCGCCCGAGCCGCTGCGGCCCCTGCTCGCCGAACTCGCTGTCACGCCGCTTCCGGCCTCGACCCAGGAATCGCTTGAGCGCTATTGCCGGGACATCCTCGCGGGCCTCTTCGAGCTCCAGATCACCCATCGCAAGGCCGAGCTCATGGGGCAGCTCCAGCGCCTCGACCCCACGGCGCCGCCCGAGGAGCGCCAGCGGCTCAACCGCGAGCTCATGGAGCTCGAGCTGCGCCGCCGCGAGCTGCGGCACCGGGACTGAGCCGAGACCTCGGCGGGACTGAGGAGGAGCGGGTCCTGATTTCGTATCCGGCCCGGCTCCCTGCTAATCTGGACCGCGTTGCGCCTTCCCCCGTAGCTCAATTGGCAGAGCATTCGACTGTTAATCGAAGGGTTACTGGTTCGAGTCCAGTCGGGGGAGCTTGGAGCCTCTGTGCCCTCAGTGGACGGATGGCGCCATTCCCCCGTAGCTCAATTGGCAGAGCATTCGACTGTTAATCGAAGGGTTACTGGTTCGAGTCCAGTCGGGGGAGCCACGCCCCGGAATATCATGGATCCATGGCAGCGCGAAAGGTCGCATTGCCCGCCGGATGGACCCGCTACGAAGGTCCTCTGCTGACCATCTGGCGTGTGCGCTACGAGCGGATCTACGGCGAAGGGTCCGCCGAGCACTACGCCGATGGCATGTTCGTCCGCGACCATCGCCGGCCGATCGCCCAGTGGATCAATTACTCCGCCAAATCGGCCATTCTCGTTGCCCCCGAGACCCCCGCGGCATGGCCCGTTCAGCGCTTCGCGATCTACTACGCCCCGCCCGGCGACGGCCTCGAGCCGGTTCTCACGGCGCGCCACGAATGGCAGCCGCGCGGCCCTCGCGGCTCGACGACCGACGCCGACGCGTTTGCCGCCGCCGTCGCAGCGGCCGAGCAGTTCCTCGTCGCGGAAGCCGCGTTCGGCGCCCTCGGCTGAGAAGGCCCCGACGCCGTCGGAGTACCCCTCCCCACCGCTCTTGCCCCGGAATGGCGGGGGTCAATGGTAGCTTTGGTGACGGACCGCCGCGCGGTCCTGCCCAGCAATCTGGCCAGAAGGGGAAGGGGCCCAGCGATGAGTGGTCGCCACAGCTCGCCTGCGGGGAGGCGCCCGCGCCTTGCCGCCCTGCCGGACCTCGTCGGCCAGGCGGCACGCCTTGCACCGAGGCAGCTCAACGACGAGCTCGCCCTCGCGAAGTACGAGCTCAAGAGCCGCGGAGTCCAGGCCGGAATCGGCGCGGCGCTCTTCGTGGTCGCACTCATCTTCCTCGGCCTCCTCGTGATCGCGCTCGTGGTGGCGGCGATCCTCGGCCTTGCGACCGTCATGCCCGGCTGGCTCGCGGCCCTCGTAGTCGGCGCGGCGTGCCTGATCATCCTGCTCATTGCCGTTCTCATCGGCCTGAGCCGCGTCAAGAAGGCCATGCCGCTCATCCCCGCCGACGCGATCCGCGGCATGCGGCACGATCTCGGGGTCATCACGGAGGGTCGGAACTTCGATCCGCGCGTCCTCGATCCCTCGACGATCCAGTACAAGCGCGCGAAGGCGGCCAAGGAGGCCGCGGAGGCCAAGGCCAAGATGGATAAGGCCGCCGAGGACCGCGCTCATGGCCGCCTCAAGCCGCCGACGCCGAGCGAGGCCGAGCTGCGTGAGCGCCTCGCCAAGCGGCGCGAGCATATCCTCGACGTCCGCGACGGCCTCGTAGAAGAGCTCGATGTCAAGCGCCAGGCCGAGGGCCTCGCCGAGGACGCGGCCCACGCGTTCAACCGAGTACGCGCCGCGGCCTTCGCAAAGGCCCAGTCTGCGACCCGCGCCGCGGGCGCGGGGTCGCCCCGCACAGGGGCGGGCACGACGGCGGGAAGCACGACGGCGGGAGGCGGGCCCCGTGCGTCGTCCGCCGCGGCGTCGTCTGACGCGGGGCCGAACGCCTCGGCCGTCGGGGACGCCGTCAAGGAGCGGTGGGCCCCCATCGCGGCGTTCGCGGTGTCCGCGACGGCGTTCGTGGTCTTCCTGCGCAAGCTGGTGAAGAGCTGAGGCGACCCAAGGCCGCCATTCGGGGGATCCGATGAGGGTGTTCGGCGCGGGTGCACGGCCGGGAGAGTCGCCCGAGCACCACGACCGAGTGCTGACCGTCCCGAACGTCCTCACGGTCGTCCGCTTCATGGGCGTGCCGCTCTTCATGTGGCTCGTCCTGGGGCCTCGTGAATACGGGTGGGCCGTCCTCGTGCTCGGCATCATGGGCGGCACTGACTGGGTCGACGGCTACGTGGCGCGGCGATTCGACCAGACATCCAAGCTCGGTCGCGTGCTCGACCCGGCAGCGGATCGGCTCGCGCTCATGGCCGTCGCCCTGACGCTTGTCCTCGCCGGAGTCGTCCAATGGTGGTACCTCGCGGCGTTCATCGTGCCCGACATCGTCCTGGGCGTGACGTCGCTGTTCTACTTCCGAAGCCACCCCGACCTCCCCGTGAGCCGCATCGGCAAGCTGCGCACGGCGCTCCTGCTCGTCGGCACCCCGCTGCTCGTCCTCTCGAAGCTTCCCATCCCCGGCGCCGCGGCGTATCTCGCTCTCGCGTGGGTCCTCCTCGTCCTCGGACTCGTGGGCCACTGGATCGCGGGCTACAACTACTTTTGGGCGATCGTCCGCAAGGGGCGCGGGGTTCGCCGCGGACGGCAGGCCCGCGGCGCGGGCGGCCCGGGGGAGGCAGGCCTCTGATGGTGTGGTTCGCCGTCGTCCTCGCCTTGCTCGGCGCCCTCTTCCTCGCACTCGGCGCCCAGCGCCAGGGCAGCGCCGTGAAGTTCGACACGGGCGGGCTCGGGGTCAACTCGAGCGGATTCGCCCGCCTCCTGCGCAATCCGCGCTGGCTCTTCGGGCTCCTCCTGCTCGGGCTCGGCATGGTGTGCAACATGATGGCCCTCGTCTCGGCGCCGCTCACGGTCGTGCAGCCGATCGGCGCGATCGCGCTCGTCATCACGACCGTGGTCAATTCGAAGGATCAGGGCATCACGCTCAACCGGCCGACCGTCGTGGCGATCACATCATGCGTCACCGGCTCGGCGCTCTTCGTCCTCCTGGCCGTGACGGCCACCGAGGAGAACCACCACGTCTCCTCCGGAGAGGAGCTCACGATCGTGCTGCTCCTCGTGCTCGCGGTCTGCATCTTCGGCGGCCTCGCCCTCGCGTTCCGCCAGCGGCTCAACGCCTTCGTCTTCATCCTCGGAGCCGGCGTCCTCTTCGGCTTCGTGGCGGTCCTCACGCGCATCATCGGGCGCCAGATCCTCGACCCCAACGGGCTCTTCCTGCTCAACGTCCAGTGGTATTCGATCTTCGCGATCGCGGCTGCGGGAGGCCTCGGATCCTGGTTCGTGCAGAACGCCTACTCGTCCGGACCGCCGGATCTCGTCATCGCAGGCCTCACGGTGATCGACCCCATGGTCGGCGTGGCGATCGGCATCACGATCCTCGGCGAATTGCGGCCGAATGTCGCGCCCGTGATGGGGATCGCCATGGCTGCGGCCGCGCTCGTTGCTATCGTGGGAGTCATTGCCCTGTCCCGCCATCATCCTGAAGTCACCAGTCGCAGGAACGAAGCGGCACGCGAACTCCGGGGATCCGCGGAACCGGGGCAGTGACCGGCCGACCAGAAGAGGAATTGTGACCCTGCCCGACGCTGAGCCAGACCGTGCCCAGAGCCAGAAGCCGCTGACGATCCTCATCGGCGCTGATACCTATCCTCCCCACGTCAACGGGGCCGCCCAGTTCGGCTACCGCCTGGCCAAGGGCATGACGGCGCGCGGCCACAACGTGCACGTCCTCGCGAGCCGTTCCGACAAGGGCAAGAGCTTCAGCGAGATCCGGCCCGAGGCGACGGTGCATCGCCTGCGCTCCCATTCGGTGCCGACGCATCCGTACTTCCGGATCGTGCTCCCGTGGGAGATCAAGAAGGAGATCGCCCTCCTCTTCGACCGCGTCAAGCCGGATGTCGTCCACATCCAGAGCCACTACATGATCGGCGAGCACGTCCTGTACGAGGCGGTGAGGCGGGGCATCCGCGTCGTCGCGACGAACCATTTCATGCCTGAGAACCTCAACCCGTTCCTCCCCTTCCCGCAGTGGTTCCTCGACATCGTGGGCCGCCAGTCCTGGAAGGACATGGGCAAGGTCATGGGTCGGGCGAACGTCGTGACGACGCCGACCCCGCTCGCCGCGAAGGCCATGCGCGACCACGCGTTCCTGCACGAGGTCATCCCGCTCTCGAACGGGATTGATGCGCACGCGTATGAACTCGCGCCCGACGAGCGCGTCGAGCGGAATCCGTGGCCGACTGTGCTCTTCGCGGGCCGGCTCGCGGAGGAGAAGCACATCGACATCCTCATCGACGCCCTGTCGAAGCTTCCCGCGGACCTCGACGCGCACCTCGAGATCGTGGGCGACGGCGAGATTCGGCCGCGCCTTGATGCCCAGGTGGCCCGGCTGGGACTCGGGGACCGCGTGCGGTTCCTCGGGCTCGCGTCCGATGAGGATCTGCGCGAGGCGTATCTCCGGGCCGACGTCTTCTGCATGCCGGGAACGGCCGAGCTCCAGTCCCTCGTCACGCTTGAAGCGATGAGCGCCTCGACGCCCGTCGTCCTCGCGGACGCGATGGCTCTCCCGCACCTCGTGCGCGACGGCGAGAACGGCTACCTGTTCCGGCCCCACGACAGCGACGACCTCGCCGCGAAGATCGAGTCCATCCTGCGGCTGCCCGATGCGGAACGCCTCGCGATGGGCAAGGTGAGCCACGAGATGGTGCAGCGGCACAGCATCACCTACACGCTCGACACGTTCGAGTCCCTGTATCGCGGCGCGGACTCCGTCCCGACCCACGCGTGACGCAAGCAGCCCTCCCAGCACCCACTAGGATGGAATGGCCCCGAACGGTGCATGCCGGGCAGGGGCGAGGGGCTATAGCTCAGCCGGTTAGAGCAGGGGACTCATAATCCCTTGGTCCTGGGTTCAAGTCCCAGTAGCCCTACACCTCGAACGCGGAACCGCCCCCACCACGTGGTGGGGGCGGTTCCGCGTTCTCACACCGATCAGGTACTCGCTTCGCCAGATTCGAGTACAGGCAAGTGTTGGAGCGAGCGGCTGTGCGTGTGAAGGTGATAGTGAGTTCCCCGCGAGGAGCCGCTACAACCGAATAACCGCTTATGAGGGCCCCTGAACCTGCGACTCTGGGGGCCCTCAGCCGTTTCCGGGTCAGCCCTGCGATTCCTCGCCGCGGGCGCCCCATTCGTCTTCGCGGCGGAGATGCTCTTCGGGGCCCTGGTAGGCGGCGAGGTCCTGCCAGTTTGAGGGAAGGTCCGTGGGCTTGCGTCGGCCCCGTGCACTTCTGACGGGCGACGACGACGCAGCCTCCGCGAGTGCCGCGACCTCGCGGCCAAGGGCGAGGAGCGCCTCCCGGGCCGGGTCCGGCGCGTGCGAGATGCCGGGAACGTGCAGGGCGTCCGGATCCGTATCGGCTACCTCGAGTCCGAGGGAGCGGGCGGCCGCCATGACGATCTCGGTCGTGCTCGCGCCTGTGGCCCGCTGGAGGCCGCGGATCGTGTCCGGGTCCGGGAAGTTCTTGAGCGGGGAGTTGACGAGCTGGAAGAGGCGCTTGCCGGTCGGCACACCTCCGCAGGCCCTCGACATGGCCTCGAACGACCAGCCGCGTGCGGCCTTCACGTCAGCGAGTAGCGCTCCCAAATCCTGCTGGCTCATCTCTCTCCCTCATGCGCATGCTGCTGGACGGTACGGTCCCAACCTCTGAATCTTAGGCATCTCTTGGCTCCGCGTGCTGGCACATGCGGCTGTTGTGCCTAAGAAGTGCCTAACTTTTGATCTCGACGATCCGCGTGATCACTGGCCAAGCGGCGTGCGGTGCCTAAGAAGTGCCTAAGAAGTGCCTAACTTTGATTCGGGATGCGTTACCTTCTACTTGACGACCGCGCCCGTACTCGATTGAATGGAGGAACGCACGAGGCATCGGACGTACCGGAGGGGGTGGCACGCCGACATGCGGTTCAAGCTTGTGGCGCGTGACGTCCTCATCGACGTGATGAATCGACGGGGCTGGACGAATCGGGGCTTGGCCGAGTACGTCGGCTGCGCACCGGGGACGATCGACAACCTGATCTCAGGGAAGACCCAGTCGGTCAACCAGGCGCGGACGGCTCGGCTCATCTGCCGGGCCCTCAACGTTCCCGTCGACGTCTTTTTTACGCCCCCGCCTCCTAGTGCTGCTCGTCAAAATGGGAATCGAAAGTCGAAGACTCGCGATCGAACCTCCCCGGCGAGCGAAGAACGTCGCGGAACAGAGGGAGGTGAGGGCGCTCAGACCGAGCCAGACGTGAACGACTAGAACGCACACCTAGGCGTGGTGGATCACCTGCCAGAACAAGGGGATGTATCCGGCCCTGGATTTCCCGTCGTGGAACAGCGGCGGCACGTTCAAGGCCTATTGCAAGGAGTAGCGGACTGATGATGTGGCGGCTGGTGTGATGTTCACCCTTGATGCGGCCAGAGTCGGCAAACGGTACGGAAAGCGCGCCGCGCTCTCCGGCTTCGACCTGCAGCTTGAAGCTGGCAAGATCCATGGCCTGCTGGGGCCGAATGGCTCGGGGAAGACCACCGGCCTCCACATCCTCACCGGGCTCCTCGCCCCGGACGAGGGACGGTCGAACTCCTCGGCGTTCCTGTCGCGGACAAGAGGTCTCGGCATCTCTACGGCTTCGCTCCAGATGATCTGCCGTTGCCGGGGGCCCTCACGGGCCGCGAGTATCTCGCGTTCTATGACGCGATGCGCCGCCGTGATGACAGGGAGCGCGCTCAGGAGCTCGTGGACATCCTGGGGCTGTCCGGTGATCTCGAGAAACAAGTGGGCCAATACTCGCACGGGATGAAGCGCAAGCTTCAGGCTGTCGCGGCATTGAGCCACAGTCCCGAGCTGGTGATCCTCGACGAGCCTTTCAGGGGCCTCGACCCCGATGCGTCGACCGCCTTGAGGCAGCTTCTCTCGAGTTTTGCCGCGAGCGGTCGTGCGGTCCTCATCGCGACCCACGACATGCTGCGCGCCGAACGCGATTGCCATGACGTCACTATCCTCTCCCAGGGGAAGATCGTGGGCCGCGGATCGCCGCAGGAGCTCCTCGCGGCTCATCCGCAGTGTTCGAGCCTCGAAGAGGTCTTCATCTCGATCACGGGCCTCCGCCGCGCGAGCGGCGAGCGAGAGGCGCGAATATCAACGGTCTTCTCATCGTCGGCCGCCCACGGCCGAGCTCTCCCCACGAGGTAGGTTCTCATGATTGCCAGAGTTGTCTTGTCTGCCCTCGGAGGGCTGTTCGTCGGAGCCTCCGTTCTCGTCGTCGGCCTCGCGGCGTCCGTTGCGTTCGCCTGGGCAACGGGGACGCGCGCCTATCTTCCCGGCGTGTTCGAGGCCTGGTTCACCGAGGAGAACGGCATGCCCGCCGTCAATTTCATCCCGAACCAGTGGGGCATGCTCGCGGTCGTTCTCGGCGTCGCGGCCCTCGTCGTCGTCGCCTCGGTCCGCCGGCGTTCCGCCGGCCGCGCGGAATAGGGGAGCCCCGATGAGTTCGGCGCTCGGCATGGTGGCGCGAACGGCCGGCGTTCTATGGGTCCGGGAACTGGCGGGCCTCTTCCGCACCCGGAGCCGGACCATCGTCGCGGCCGCGGGCGGAGCGTTCGCGGCCGCACTCGCGCTCGGCGTCGTCCTCGCGCTGGCCGCGGCTCAGACGACGGCGGGGTCGATCCCGCAGGAGCTCGCCTCGACGATGCTGCGCACCGCGTTCTCCTCGAGCGCGGTGATCTGCACGCTGATCGTCGTGGTCCTCGCGGTCTCGCTGCCGGCCAGGACCTCACTCCAATCGCTCCTCGACCTCCTTCCTGTCGGGCGCACGGCGGGGCAGGTGGGGCAGCTCGTACCCGTCGTGGCGATTGCTGCGACCTTCGGGCTCGCCCTGTCCGCCACCGCGATGGTGGTCTCGCAGCGACTCCTCAGCCCGGGAGCCACGGTCCTCGCGGGTGTCCTGCTCGTGGGGAACGTGGTCTCCCTGCAGATGATCGCGTTGGGCGTCTTCCAGGCTTTCGCCAATCTCCTCAAGCGCTATCTCAGGCTGCCGCATCAGTACGCGGTAGCCGTCGGGGCCGCCGTCGTCATGGCAGCGGCGCTGCTCGCCTTCTCCCGAGACGTCCTCGAATTCCGCTACGCTCCCGACGCCTGGAGCGTCACGGACCTCCTCCCGCCCCGTCTGACGGCGCGGCTTCTCATGGGAGCGGATGGCACCGCCGTCGTCGGCATCGCGGGCTGGTGGGCGGCCGCGTCGTGGCGTTCGTCGCGGGAAGCCGCACCCATCGACAGGACCATGCGTCGGCCGGCATCCGGCTGCTCACCCGCACAAGCCCGCGGCCGGGCGAGTTCGCGGCGGGAACCTGGTTCGAGGCCCTCATTGCCATCCGCACCCCGCAATTCGTTGTCACCGCTCTCGCGAGCGTGCCGCTCGTGCTGGCGGTTCGAGGGATGCTCGCCATCGAGGTCATCGCCGAGGCCGCCGAGAAGCTGGCCTCAGGCCTTCCCGCGGTCCCTTTCGCCTTGGGCATGCATGCCGTGGGGCGCACGATGAGATTTCGATGGCTGGGCGTGGTCACACACGGGCGATGGTCATGGTGGATCGGCCCGCAGATCGCCGCGTATGCCCTCATCGGGTTCGCCTTGGCTGCTCCCGTCTATGCGCTCGAGCTCAGCCTGGGGACGGTCGAACTCGGTGACGCGTTCGGCGTCGTTGCCCGCGTGGCCCTCGTCTTCGCCGTGGCCCTGCTCGCGGGAACGCTCGTGCCCTACTCGGAGGATCAGGGGCTCTCCGTCACGGCGGCCGGCTTCCTCGCGGCGATCGCCATCATTCTGTGCTCGCTCCTGACCGCATGGGTGGGGTCCGTCACGGATACCGCCGCGGCGGGGCTCACCGAGGTGATCCTCGCCGGGCTGTTTCTCATCCTGCAGGCGATGACCGCCGCGTCGCAGGAGAACAATGCGACCCGCTACGTCTGACGTCGTCCTCACCCCCCGGGGTCAGGTGGGAGGGCGAGGAGGTGGCCTTTCCTGCGCTCGCGATCGCGGTGTCTTCAACGTCGTCCACGTTTCGCCGCGACCTGCTTGACCTCGGGCTCGCGAGCGAGACTGCGGAACATGGACTGCTGCGCTTGGTCTTCGGCGCGAGTCCGAGCCGGGCCAAGGCGCTTCCCGGAGGTTGGGTCCCGTCCGTGGCGGCTGCTCTCGTGCATTACGGGTTGTCAATGTCCCGCGTCGTCGGGCTTCTCGGGCTGGTGTTTGCCGCAGGCCTTGGAACCGGAGCCACGTCGCTGGCCGGTCTGGCACTCGGCGGGCTGCTCCTGGTGGGCTCCGCCCTGGTCCATGAGCTCGGGCACGTGGTGGCGTATCGGCTGGCCGGCGGTCCGGGCGCCCCGGCGATCGCGGTCGCGAAGGGCATGAAGTGCCATCTCGTGCGGAGGCGCCTCTCGCCGCGGCGCGACCTGCTCGTGGCTGCCGCCGGGCCGCTCGCCCCCGGACTCCTCGTGCTCCCTGCCGTGCCGCTGGTGTGGATCGCGCCGTTGGCCTTTGCCGCATGGATCGCCATCGCGCTGGGCCACGCCCTGTGCGCGCTCTGTCCGGTGGGAGACGGTCTCACCATCTGGGTGGCGCTGGCCCAGCTCAGGCGGGAGCGGAGGGCCGCCGCCGATACCCGGACGTGACGTTGTACGTGTGCAACATAGCCGTGGAAAGTCGTCGTTGGATAGTCGCGAGAGCTACTGTTATCCAGCGCATAGCCGCCTTGGGGGTTGCGTGCGTCGGCGCGCCCGGTCACAACGGGCAGAGCACCGGGCGCGCCGTTTGCCCCGTCAGTTCGCCGGGCCAACCATGAGCGCGAGAGACACCGTGTGCGTCCGCGCCGACTCGGCTTCCCATGGCCGTTTGAGCGCGAAGACGATCGCCGCGCCGGTCTGGGCTTTCGGGTCGGCGTGCAGCGTGAAGCGGTATGTCACGGGGGAGCCGGGGCGGGGCGCGGAGTCTGTGGCGCTGCTCGCCCCGCGGCCGACGACGGCGATTCCCGGCGGAGTCCTCTCCACTTCCCAGCGGTATCCGGTTCCACTCGGCGACTGCAGTTCCACGGTGAAATCCGAGCCGGCCTGTACCTCGAGCACCTCGTGAGAATTCCTTGGGTACCTCGGAAGCCTCGCATGTCCCGGGTCTCCTGAACCCTCTGAATCTCGAGTGCTGCCCACGCGAGCGATTCTGATCCCGGAGCCGCCTCGGGAGCAATGCCGCGGCCCGAGTCTTGTCCCAGCCGGCGGAGCGATGCTATGTTACTGATGAGTAACATAGCATCGCGGCGCGGCTATTGCACGGCCGCGGAGAACCAGGAGGAGACATGGCCCCGACGAGCCAGGCCGAGCTGCCTTACGCGGATGGCGACTTCTTCGCCTTCGAATCACTGCTTTCGGCCAAGGAGCGCGACCGCCTCCACGAGGTGCGCGAGTGGCTCGCGGCCAACGTGCGCCCGATCGCAGTCGACTGCTGGAACCGTGCCGAGTTCCCCCACGCACTCATTCCTCGGCTGGCCGAGCTGGATGTCGTGAGCCCCGTGCGGCGACAGGGCCATTCGAACCTCCTGGCGGGCCTCCTGCACGCCGAATTCACGCGCGCCGATGCTTCGATCGCCACCTTCATGGGCGTCCACGACGGCCTCTTCACAGGCTCACTTGAACTGCTCACGTCGCGCGACCAGCAGGAGGAGTGGCTCCCCGATGTCTACTCGCTCCGGAAGATCGGCGCCTTCGGCCTCACCGAACCGCTCGGGGGCAGCGACGTGGCCGGCGGCACCCGTACGACCGCGCGGCGCGACGGCTCATCCTGGGTGCTCAACGGCGCCAAGCGCTGGATCGGCAACGCGACCTTCTCGGACTGGGTGGTCGTCTACGCGCGGGACCTCGACGACAATCAGGTCAAAGCCTTCATGGTGGACACGAGCCTCGAGGGCTATTCGGCCACGAAGATCGAGAACAAGATCTCCCTGCGGACGGTGCAGAACGCCGATATCACGCTCGAAAACGTGGTGGTCCCCGAAGAGTTCAAGCTCGCGCACGCCAACTCGTTCCGCGATACCAACCGGGTGCTCAAGGCGACGCGCCTCTCGGTGGCCTGGCAGGCCGTCGGGCTCATGATGGCCGCGTTCGACGTTGCGCGCCAATACTCGGTGGAACGCCTCCAGTTCGGCCGGCCGATCGCTTCCTTCCAGCTCGTCCAAGATCACCTCGTGACGATGCTCGGCAACACCGTGAGCTCGATGGGCCTCATGGTGCGCCTCTCGCAGCTCGCCGAGGATGGCCGGGCCCGCGACGAGCAGTCTGCCCTCGCCAAGGCCTTCACGACGGCGCGCATGCGTGAGTCCGTGGCTCTCGGCCGCGCCATTCTCGGCGGCAACGGCATCGTCACCGACTTCGGGATGGCCAAGGTCTTCGCCGATGCCGAGGCCGTCTACTCCTACGAGGGAACGCACGAGATCAACACGCTCGTAGCCGGCCGCGCCATCACAGGAATCTCCGCCATCGTCTAGGACAGCTTCCCCCGTAAGGCAGCTTCCCCGGGGGGCAGCTTCTGTGCTCCGTGTCATGGGGACGCGCGGCCCGTCCACGGGAGCAGGATCGACGGCCGCGTGTCCGCGACGAGGCGGAGCGGATCGACGTAGTCATCGTCGCGCCGCACGCCCCAGTGCACGCACCCCTCAGCGCAGTGGGGCGGCTCCGCCGCGACCTTCCCGATGGGCTCACCCCGGGTGACTTCCGCGCCGGCCGCGAGCTCCGTCGTGACGGGTTCGAAGCTGCTGCGGTGTCCATCCGGGTGGCGGATCGTCAGGACCGGTCGGTCCACGACCCAGCCCGCGAACACCACGGTCCCACCCTCGGGGGCGAGGAGCTGCTGCCCCGATGCCGCGGCAAGGTCAACGCCGCGGTGGCCGCTCAGCCACGGCCTCGCGGGCGGGTCGAAGCCCCGCACGAGGGCGGGCCGCGGGGCGAGGGGCCAGCCCCACGCTGAGGTCTGCGCTGCGAGCCGTGTCGAGTGGGCCGCGAGCGGGCGCAGCAACGCATGAGGTGCCGCTGCCGAGGGTGCGGCTCCTCCGAGCAGGGGAGCCGTGGCGAGGGCGGCGGCCAGGGCGAAGGCGATGAGCCGAGTCATGTTCCGACTCTTGCCCTGTGGCGACCTCTCCGGAAGTCGCTCGAGGGCGCATGTGGGGGGCGCGCCGTCGTTCGCTGTGTGGAGGAGAAGCGGCGAGCGGGGGAGAAGCAGGGCAGGTGGAGGGAGCAACGGGGGGCTCGGCCGGCCCCTGCGGTGCCCTGTAGTACACTGAGAACCGCGGCTTTCTGCGCCCTCTTGCCATGCCAATCTTCCATTTCGGCGGAAGCATGAGTGCGCGAAGCCGACTCCGCGCATCCAGCGCCTCGCCGCCCGAGCGGCAGGGCCTCGCGCGCCTGACGGTCCGCCCAGCTGCATGAGCCGGGCGGCTCGGGCCTGCGAGGGGTGCCAGGGATGGCGGCCAGCCGGCCGTCGTCGAAGAACCGTCAACAACTAGGGCAGGGGCAAGGGCAGCCGCAGAGGCTCCCTCGTGAAGGACCTGCCGGAAGGAGCGTCGGCATGCCCGTCGTTACCATGCGCCAGCTGCTTGACAGCGGCGTCCACTTCGGTCACCAGACCCGCCGTTGGAACCCGAAGATGAAGCGCTTCATCTTCACGGAGCGCAACGGCATCTACATCATCGATCTCCAGCAGTCGCTTTCCTACATCGACCGCGCCTACGAGTTCGTCAAGAGCACTGTCGCGAAGGGTGGCACCGTCCTCTTCGTCGGCACCAAGAAGCAGGCTCAGGAAGCCATCGCCGAGCAGGCCATGCGCGTGGGCCAGCCGTACGTCAACCAGCGCTGGCTCGGCGGCATGCTGACCAACTTCTCCACTGTCGCGAAGCGCATCCAGCGCCTCAAGGAGCTCGAGGAGATCGACTTCGAGGACGTGGCCGGTTCGGGCCGCACCAAGAAGGAGCTCCTCATCCTCCAGCGCGAGAAGGACAAGCTCGAGAAGACCCTCGGCGGCATCCGCAACCTCTCCCGCACGCCGGCGCTCCTCTGGGTCGTCGACACCAAGAAGGAGCACCTCGCGGTCGACGAGGCCAAGAAGCTTGGCATCCCGGTCGTGGCGATCCTCGACACGAACTGCGATCCGGACGAGGTCAACTACCCGATCCCGGGCAACGACGACGCCATCCGCTCCGTCAACCTTCTGACCCGCGTGGTCGCCGACGCCGTGGCCGAGGGCCTCATCGCCCGCAACAACCGTGCCGCCGGCACGGAGGGCGCCGCGGCCGCCGAGCCGCTGGCCGAGTGGGAGCGCGAGCTCCTCGAGGGCCAGGGCGCCGAGGAGGCCGCCCCGGCCGCCGACGCCGCCGAGGCCGACGCGACTGGCTCCAACGAGGGTGAGCAGAACTAGCCCCTATGACCATTCCACCTCGGCCGGCCGCGGCGGGCCGAGGTGGCGGACGGCAGGATGGCACCGGTCCCCGGTGCCATCCTGCCGATGTGTGAGAAGTGCTAAGAACGAGACAGAGGGGTTCACATGGCGAACTACACCGCTGCTGACATCAAGGCCCTGCGCGAGCGCACGGGCGCCGGCATGATGGACGTCAAGAAGGCTCTCGACGAGGCCAACGGCGACGCCGAGAAGGCCGTCGAGATCATCCGCATCAAGGGCCTCAAGGGCGCGACCAAGCGCGAGGGCCGCTCGACGGCCGAGGGCCTCGTGGCCGCCAAGGTCGAGAACGGCGTCGGCGTCATGGTCGAGGTCAACTGCGAGACCGACTTCGTGGCCAAGTCCGCCAAGTTCATCGAGCTCGCCGACAAGGTCCTCGGTGCGGCCGTCGCCTCGGGCGCCGCCGACCTCGAGGCCCTCCTCGCCGCCGAGATCGACGGCAAGCCCGTGAGCGAGTTCGTCGTCGAGGAAGGCGCCGTGCTCGGCGAGAAGGTCGCCGTCCGCCGCGTGGCCCGCATCGAGGGTGCGACGGTCGACGCGTACCTGCACAAGACGTCCAAGGACCTCCCGGCGCAGGTCGGCGTCCTCTTCGCTGTCGCCGGCGAGGGCGAGGCCGCTGCCGCCGCCGCGCACGACGTCGCCGTGCACGTTGCCGCGATGGCGCCGAACTACCTCCGCCGCGAGGACGTCCCGGCCGACCTCGTCGAGTCGGAGCGTCGCATCGCCGAGGAGACGGCCAAGGCCGAGGGCAAGCCCGAGGCTGCGCTCGCGAAGATCGTCGAAGGCCGCGTGACGGGCTTCTACAAGGGCGAGGTCCTCCTCGACCAGGCGTTCGCGAAGGACGCCAAGAAGAGCGTCGGCCAGGTCCTCCAGGAGGCCGGTGCCGAGGCTACCGCGTTCGCGCGTTTCCGCGTCGGCGCATAGCAGCCGAACCGCCAGGGGCGGCCACTTGAAGCAGTTCACTTCGAGTGGTCGCCCCTTTTGCGCGCAGATACTCTAGAGCAAGCCCACCAACCGGTTCGAGGGGACAGATCACTATGGAAACGGTACAGACCGACGTGCAGACTTCAGCCTTCCCCGAGACCGACGATCCCCTCCCGCCGCGCCGCCGCCGCGTGCTGCTCAAGCTCTCGGGCGAGGTCTTCGGTGGAGGCAAGCTCGGCGTCGACCCGGGGACCGTGCGCGGCGTCGCCCGCCAGATCGCGGCAGCGGTCGACGACGTCGAAGTCGCCATCGTCGTCGGCGGCGGCAACTTCTTCCGAGGGGCCGAACTGTCCCAGAGCGGCATGGACCGCTCGCGTGCGGACTACATGGGCATGCTCGGGACGGTCATGAACTGCCTCGCCCTCCAGGACTTCCTCGAGCAGGCGGGCGTCGAGACGCGCGTCCAGAGCGCGATCACGATGGGCCAAGTCGCGGAGGCGTACATCCCGCGGCGCGCGATCCGGCACATGGAAAAGGGCCGCGTCGTGATCTTCGGCGCCGGCGCGGGGCTTCCCTACTTCTCGACCGACACGGTAGCGGTGCAGCGCGCGCTCGAGGTGCACGCCGACGTCGTCCTCATGGCGAAGAGCGGCGTGGACGGCGTCTACACGGCCGACCCGAAGAAGGACCCCACGGCCCGCAAGCTCGAACGCCTCACGTACGACGACGCGCTCCGCCGCGACATCCGCGTCATGGACCAGACGGCGATGACGATGTGCAAGGACAACGGCCTCACGATGGTCGTGTTCGGGATGGAGGGCGACGGCAACGTCACCAAAGCGATCCTGGACGGCCAACTCGGCACGTTAGTGACTCCCTGATCCGGCTAGGATGTCCGTAGCCCACCCGTCAGCAGCCGAGTCATCAGCACGGCTGCGAGAAGACCACCAGTCAGGAGCGAAGCAACCGTGATCGAAGAGACTCTCCTCGAAGCCGCCGAGAAGATGGAGAAGGCCGTCGAGGTGGCCAAGGAGGACTTCGCCGCGATCCGGACGGGGCGGGCCAATCCGGCTCTCTACGCGAAGGTCATGGTCGAGTACTACGGCACGCCGACGCCCCTCCAGCAGCTCGCCTCCTTCCAAGTCTCGGACGCCCGCACGATCCTCATCACGCCGTTCGACAAGACGGCCCTGCGGGACATCGAGCGCGCGCTGAGCGATTCCGAGGTCGGCGCGAACCCCTCGAACGACGGCGCCGTGATCCGCGTCGTCCTCCCGGAGCTTACGCAGGAGCGCCGCAAGGAGTATGTCAAGATCGTCAAGGGGAAGGGCGAGGACGCCAAGGTCTCGATCCGCAGCGTGCGCCGCAAGGCCAAGGAGACCCTCGACCGCCTGGTCAAGGACGGCGAGGTCGGCGAAGACGACGGCGCGCGCGGCGAGCGCGAGCTCGATGGCCTGACCAAGCAGCACACGGACAGCGTCGACGACCTCGTCAAGCGCAAGGAAGCGGAGCTGCTCGAGGTCTGATGACCGAGTCCCAGCCCGAGGCAGGCCCTCACCCGAGATCGCCTTCGCCTCTCGACGCACCGGGCGCTCCGAGCTCACGGCGTTCCCGCCGCGAGGCGGACGCTGTCGGCAAGGCGACCGCCCCGAGCGCCGCCGCTCCGTCGAAGGCGGGGCGCAATCTTCCCGCGGCCATCGTCGTCGGACTCGTGCTCCTCGGCGCGGTGCTCGGGGGGCTCTTCGTGTGGCCCCTGGGCTTCGTCGTGATCGCGACGGCAGCCGGCGTCCTGGGCGTGTGGGAGGTCTTCCGGGCGCTCCAGACGCGCAAGATCGTGATCCCGATCGTCCCCGTGCTCATCGGCGCGATCGCGATCCCGTTCTCAGCCTTCTTCGGCGGGCAGGAGGCGCAGCTCTTCGCCCTCCTCGCCGCGAGCGCGGCGGTCTTGCTCTGGCAGAGCCTCGAATCGGCGGTCGGCGCGGTCGCGAACGTCGTGGGCGGCGTGTTCGTGCTCCTTTGGATCCCGTTCTTCATCGGCTTCTCGGTGCTTCCCCTGCACGATTCGGGCGTCGCGCCGCCGCCGCTCGGCCTGTGGCCCGGCCTCGTGGTGCCCCACAGTGTGCTCCAGCTCGTGCTCACGCTCCTGCTCGTCTTCGCGAACGACACGTTCGGGTACATCGTCGGCGCGAGCCTTGGGAAGCATCCGATGGCTCCCAAGATCAGCCCGAAGAAGTCCTGGGAGGGGTTCGCGGGCTCGGTCGCGGGTGCGTTGGTCATCGGCGTTCTCGGCACGGTCCTCCTGCTCGGGCGGCCCTGGTGGGTCGGCGTCGTCCTCGCGATCGCCATGGTCGGGGCCGCGACGGCCGGCGACCTCGCCGAGTCGATGGTCAAGCGCGAACTCGGCATCAAGGACATGAGCAGCATCCTTCCTGGGCACGGTGGCATGATGGACCGCCTCGATTCGATCCTGTTCGGGGTGCCCGTGGCCTACGTCGTGTTCAGCCTCCTGCCCACAACCGGGTAGGCCTGGACGTGATCCGGCAAGAAGTCCGGTCGGGGCGCGGCAGCGGGATAATGTTGGGCAAGGCCGATCGTGGCCTGCGGCGGATGCCCGCCGAGTGAGAGGACGGAGGCACGGTGGCGCGCACTGAATCGGGAGCCGCGGCTGGATTCAGCCGCGTGGGCCGCGGCGACCTGGGGTACAGCCCCAAGCAGGTCGAGAAGTTCATGGAGGCCGCCAGGGCCTATCTCCGCAACACGTCCGCCTCGGCCCAGCCCGTCACGAGCCATGATGTGCGCAGCGTAGCGTTCGACGCGGTGCGCGGAGGGTATGACGCCGGCCAGGTCGACGCCGCCCTCGACCGCCTTGAGGACGCGCTTGCGCGCCGGGAGCGGGACGAGCTCATCGACCGCAAGGGCGAAGACGCGTGGCTTCACGAGGTCGGCGCCCTCGCAAGCCTCCTGCGCGGTCGCCTCCTCCGCCCCGACGGGGATCGGTTCCGCCGTCCAGCCAAGAGCGCCTCGCCCAGCTACCACCCGGGCGACGTCGACGAGCTGTGCCACAGGCTCCTCAACTACCTCGAGCACGACGAAGTCATGAGCGCCGACGAGGTGCGCACCGCCGTCTTCCGCACCGTGGCCGGCCGCGACGGCTATGAGGAGACGCAGGTCGATGCGTTCCTCGACCGGTGCGTCGAGCTCATCGCGAAGATCGCGTAGCCTCCTCGCGGGCGGTCTGTCCGCGCAGGGGAATCCTGAGGGTGAAGACGCTCCCGACGCCGAGCTCGCTCTCGCATTCGAGCCCGCCGCCGTGCTGTTCCGCGACCTCCTTCGCGAGCGCGAGCCCGAGGCCCGTCCCCGGGATGCCTGCCCGCACGGCGGCGGCGCTGCGCTGGAAGCGCGTGAAGACGTGCTCGAGATCGTGGGGATCGATTCCGAAGCCCTGATCCCGTACCGTGCAGACCGCCCACGAGCCGTCCTGCGACGCCGTGAGCGCGATCGTCGAGCCGGACTCGGAGTACTTGAGGGCGTTCGACAGCAGGTTGTCGAGGATCCGGACGAGGCCGGTGCGGTCGCCCAGCACGGGGAGGACGACGTCGGCCGCGACGTCTAGCGCGATCCCGCGGCTTGAGGCTTCGGGCCCAGACGAGGCGGCCGCCTCCCGGACGAGCTCCCCGAGGTCGAGCGGCATCCGCACGGGATCGGCCTCGGGCGTGGCTGCCGCGAGGATGTCGTCGACCATCTTGTTGAGATGCCGTGCGTTGCGCACCATGACCAGGAGGTCGGAGCGAGCGGCCGCGCTGAGCGAGGGATCGTCCTGGAGCAGCTCCGCGTAGCCGACGAGGTTCGTGAGCGGGGTGCGGAACTCGTGGGACATGCTCGCGAGGAACATGTCCCGCGCGCGCACGGCCGCGACGACATCCGTCACGTCCGCCGAGACGAGCACGGTCCCGGCGCGCTCGCCGGCCGCGTCGTCGAACGTTCGGCCCGAAACGGATATGGTGCGGGCCTCTGGCCCGCGGCCGAGGCGAACGACCTCGTGGGAGACCGGGAGCCCCGCTCGTGCCTTGGCGAGCGGGCGCTCGGCGGGCGGCACCAGCTCCTCGGTCTCGTCTCGGTACATGAGGAGATCCGCTTCCACCGCCGTGGGAAGCCCTTCGGGGAGGGCGGCCACGTAGAGCTGGCGCTGTTTGGGGTTGAGGAACGTGCTTTTGCCGAGGTCGTCGATGACGAGGACCCCGACGTCGACCGAGTCGAGGACGGTGTCGAGCAGCCGCTCGCGCGTCACGCTCCGCTCGAGCAGCTCCTCGACGCGCTCCTGCTGGGCCATTCCGCTGAGGGTCATGATCGAGGTCCCTGCGCCGATGCACAGGATCATGAACGGCGTGACGAGCTCGGCCACCAGCGCGGAGGGCGTCGCGTCCCCGACCAGGAATGGGGGGAGCCACACCATGAGCAGGCACGCGAGGGTTCCGATCGAGAGCATGATGCGCGGGCGATACCCGGAGCCGGCAAGCCACATCATGGGGAACACCGCGAGGAGGCCGATGCCCGAGAGCACCTCCTCGGCGGAGGAGCGCACGAGGCCGACCGGGATGAAGTCGAGGATCGGGATGGCGAGGAACGACCCGTAGGGGAGGCGCCCCCAGGGAACCAGGGCGCAGATCGCGAAGAGGGCGACGGCGGCCGCCTGGCCGGCTGCGAAGCCGACGGACGCCGATTCGGCCGGGTCGACGTACGCGACGATCGCGCTCACGAGCAGCATCGTGAGGTTGAGGGGGAGCTGGCTCAGCACGACCCTCCCGCGCATGCTCAGCTCGTGGAATCGGCGCTGCCCCAGCAGCAAGACGTTCAGTGCGGCGTCCAAGGGATCCTCCAGGGGGTCAGGGGGCCGGGCGGGTGCCGCGCTCGAGCAGCGGATCCATGCGGAACGGGATAAGCTCGCCCATCGCGAGCGCCGTGTCGGTGCGCTCGACGCCGTCGCACGCGAGGATTTTGCCATTGATGCGGAAGAGGTCCTCGGCATCGACGGCGACGACCCGCAGCAGGAGGTCCGCCGTTCCCGTCAGCCCGTGGCCTTCGAGGACTTCGGGGATCATCGCGATCGCCGCTGTGATCTCCGTGAGCTTGCGCTGCTGGACGTGGACCGTGATGAACGCGAGGAGCGGATAGCCGAGGGATGCCGGGTTGATGCGTCGGTCGAACGCGAGGAACGCGTGCTGCTCCAGCCGGGCGAGTCGGGCCTGCACGGTGTTGCGCGAGAGCCCGAGCTCCTGGGCAAGGGCGACGACGGTGCGTCGGGGGTCGTCGGCGAGCGCCCGCAGGATCCGGGTGTCGGTGGTGTCCACGGGGTGCATGATGCGCAGATTAGCACGCCCTAACCTTGCCGAATAGGGCATCCTGCTCAGTTTCGGCGTTGTTGGTTGTACCCCCTGTTCATTGTGAGTATGGTCACATTAACCCCCGGGGGCCTACAGGCCTCCCGCGAGAAGATAGGGATGCGAACCGAAGTGTCCACATATCAGATGCGCTATCAGATGACCGCCGGCGACCACGGATCGCCGATTCAGCTGCTCTCGCCCACCGGCGAGCGGCATCCCAGCGAACATTTCGACCGCTACCTCAAGGACCTCGACGGGGAGGGCGGCGCTCAGCTCCTCGCCTCGCTCTACGAGGACATGGTGGTGGCCCGCCGCATCGACGCCGAGGGAACCGCCCTGCAGCGCCAAGGGCAGCTCGGCCTGTGGCCGCCGTTCGTGGGGCAGGAGGCCGCCCAGATCGGCTCGGCGCACGCGATCGGCGCCGACGACTTCATCTTCCCGAGCTACCGGGAAATCGGTGTCGCCTACGTGCGCGGCGCGCCCTTCCCCGACCTCGTGCGCCAATGGCGCGGCAACGCGCATTCGGGCTGGGACCCCTTCGCTCTCAACATGGCACCCTCCCAGGTGGTGATCGGCGCGCAGACCCTGCACGCCGTCGGCTACGCGATGGGCGTCCTCTTCGACGGAGCCGAGACCGCCGTCGTGACCTACTTCGGCGACGGCGCGACGAGCCAGGGCGATGTCAACGAATCCATGGTGTTCGCGGCAAGCTACCAGGCGCCCGTCGTGTTCTTCTGCCAGAACAACCAATGGGCCATCTCGGAGCCCGTCGGCATCCAGGCACACGTGCCGATCGCCCGCCGCGCGCCCGGCTTCGGCATCCCCAGCGTGCGCGTCGACGGCAACGACGTCTTGGCATGCCTCGCGGCGACGCGCGAAGCGCTCGAGCGGGCCCGCTCGGGCAACGGCCCCTCCTACATCGAGGCGGTCACCTACCGCATGGGCCCGCACACGACGGCGGACGATCCCACGCGCTATCGCGATCCGAACGAGCTCGAAGATTGGAAGGAACGCGACCCGATCACTCGGTTCGAGGCCTACCTCGTGAGCCGCGGCATCCTCGACGACGATCTGCGCGCGCGGGTCGCTGCGAAGGCGGATGCGGTTGCGGCCGAGCTCCGCGAGGCGACGATCCACATGCCAGACCCGGCCCCGGAGACCCTCTTCGAGCACGTCTACGCCGGTCCCCACTCCGTCTTGGACCGGCAGCGCGACCAGTTCGAGCGCTACCACGGCGGCCTGTCCCATGATGTCGCCAGCGCAGGCTCGGAAGGAGGCCACTGATGACTGAGCAGCCAGAGCCCCAGATGACGTTCGCGAAGGCCCTCAACGCGGGGCTGCGCCGCGCGATGGAGCGCGATCCGCGCGTCGTGCTCATGGGGGAGGACATCGGCAAGCTCGGCGGCGTCTTCCGCGTCACCGACGCGCTCCAGAAGGACTTCGGGGCACACCGCGTGATCGACACCCCGCTCGCTGAATCGGGCATCATGGGCACCGCGATCGGCATGGCCTACCGCGGCTATCGTCCCGTGGTCGAGATCCAGTTCGACGGCTTCGTGTATCCCGCGTTCGACCAGATCGTCTCGCAGGTTGCCAAGCTCCACTTCCGCAGCCTCGGCCGCGTCAAGGTCCCGATCACGGTGCGCATCCCGTTCGGCGGCGGCATCGGCTCGCCCGAGCACCACTCCGAATCGCCCGAGGCGTACTTCGTGCACACCGCGGGGCTGCGGGTCATCGCGCCGTCGAATCCCCAGGACGCGTACGCGATGATCCAGCAGGCCGTCGCGTGCGACGACCCGGTCGTGTTCCTCGAGCCCAAGCGGCGCTACCACGACAAGGGCGACGTCGATGCCTCCGTTGGCCTCGAAGGCCCCGGCGGGCTGCCGATGGACTCCGCAAGGGTCGCGGCCGTGGGAAGCGATGTGACGCTCGTCGGGTACGGCCCGCTCGTCAAGACGTGCCTTGACGCCGCGGTCGCCGCGTCGGACGAGGGGGTATCTGTCGAGGTGATCGACCTGCGGTCGCTGTCTCCGATCGACTACGCGACCCTCGAGGCGTCCGTGCGCAAGACCGGCCGGCTCGTGATTGCGCATGAGGCGGCCCGCACGGCGGGCCTCGGAGCGGAAATCGCGGCCAGCATCGCCGAGCGCTGCTTCTACTACCTCGAGCACGCGCCCGTGCGAGTCACCGGCTTCGACATCCCGTATCCGCATTCGAAGCTCGAGTTCTACCACCTCCCGGATCTGGACCGGATCCTCGACGGAGTGGATCGCGCGCTCGGCCGGCCCAACTCGCTGAGCGGCACGGAGGAGGGCGAATGAGCGCGGAGGCCCACACGCCGGAAACCCACACGCCGGAAGCGGCGGTGGAGACCCGGAAGTTCCGGCTTCCCGATCTCGGGGAGGGGCTCACCGAATCCGAGATCGTCGCGTGGCGCGTGGCCGTGGGGGACGCCGTCCAGCTCAATCAGGTCATCGGCGAGGTCGAGACGGCGAAGGCCGTCGTCGAGCTCCCGAGCCCGTACACGGGGAAGGTGGTCGCCCTGCTCGCGGAGCCGGGCGAGGTCGTCGCGGTGGGGGCGCCCATCGCCGAGTTCGAAGTGGCCGGGGCCGGTCCAGAGCGGACCGCCGCGCCGAGGCGCGAGCCGAACCTCGTCGGGTACGGTGCCATGCCCGAGGGAACGGACCGCCCCGCGCGCAAAGCCCGCAGCTGGGCCAGCGTGGCCGGCTCCAAGGAGCGAGCTGAACCCCCGGCCGACGTGCGGGCCGACGTGGATCGTCCCCGCTCGACCCCGCCCGTGCGCAAGCTCGCGAAGGACCTCGGGGTGGATCTCGCCGTCGTCCACGGCACGGGACCCAAGGGCCTCGTGACGCGCGACGACATCCTGGGCCAAGTCGGCACCTCGGCCGTGCCGCAGATTGAGGCCCCGCAGATCGAGGCCCGGGCCGCGGGCGAGCGAGAAACCCGCACCCCGATCCGCGGGGTGCGCAAGCAGACCGCGGCGGCGATGGTCGCGAGCGCGTTCACGGCGCCTCACGCGAGCGAGTTCCTCACGGTAGACGCGACGGCGACGACCGAGCTGCTCTCGCGGCTCAAGGAGTCGAAGGCCTTCGCCGGCGTCAAGCTCACGCCGATGACGATTGTCGCGAAGGCCATGCTTATCGCCCTCCGCCGCAGCCCGTCGCTCAATTCGCATTGGGACGAGGCGGCCCAGGAGATCGTCCAGTACCACTACGTGAATCTGGGCTTCGCCGCGGCGACCCCGCGCGGGCTCGTGGTGCCCAACGTCAAGGACGCCGACGCGCTGAGCCTCGCCGAGCTCGCCGAGGCCGTCGCAGAGCTCGCAGGGTCGGCCCGCGAGGGCCACATCGGACCGGCGGACCTCACGGGCGGGACCATCACGATCACGAATATCGGCGTGTTCGGCATCGATGCGGGCACGCCGATCCTCAATCCCGGCGAGGCCGCGATCCTCGCGATGGGCCAAGTGCGTCGCCTGCCGTGGGAACACCGGGGGGAGATCGCGCTCCGCGATGTCCTGACGCTCTCCCTCTCGTTCGACCATCGCCTCGTCGACGGCGAGCAAGCTTCGCGCTTCCTCGCGGACGTGGGCGCGATCCTCACGGATCCGGGCGTGGTCATGGCCATGGTGTAGGCCGTCCCTAGCGTGAGGCGGCTCTAGCGTGAGGCGCATCTAAGGCGAGGGGGCTACGAGGGCGGCGAGGGCCATCGACTCGAGGATCCGCCGTGCGCGCCGCTCGCTCGTGCGGCGGCCGGGCGCACCCACCGAGTGGGGCGTCGAGTTGATGAGCCCGAAGACGGCCTGTGCCCGCAGCCGGAGCTCCGCCGGCGGCGCGTCGGCGTGCAGGCGGGCGAGCGCGCCTGCCCACACGTCGATGTAGCGGAGCTGGAGTGAACGCACGGCGGCCTGATCCTGGGCGGAGAGGTTCGTGAAGTCGCGGTCCTGAACGCGGATGACGTCCGGCTTCGTGAGCGCGAAGTCCACGTGGAACGCCACGAGCGCGCGGACCGCGCCGTCATCTCCTGCGCCGTCACGTCCTGCGCCGTCGTGGCCCGCACCGGCGACGACGCGCTGCCCGCCCTCGAGGAGCTCCTCGCTCACGCCGACGAGCAGCGCGCCGAGCACGGCCTGCTTGCCCGGAAAGTGCCGGTAGATCGCGGGGCCGCTCACGCCCGCGGCCGAGCCGAGGTCATCGAGGGACACGCCGGCAAAGCCCTGGGCCGCGAAGAGGCCGGCGGCGGCGTCCAGCAGGGCCTGGCGGCGCACGGCCTTGGCCTCGCTGCGGGGTGTCGTGGATGCATCGCTCATCGTGGCTCCTGAAGCTGGATGCCCGGGGCTGGACATCACAGTTAATCAAGACTAACTTTGAATTCAGTTAATCACCATTAACTGGACGGGAAGGTTCGATGGAGACCCTGCTCAGCCGCGTCGATCCCTCGAGCGCCCAGTTCGCGGAGAACGACGCCGGCCAGCGCGCGCTAGCCGCCGAGCTCGCCGAGCGTCTCGCCGCCACGGCGCTCGGGGGCCCGCCCCGCTCGCGCGAGCGGCACGTGGGGCGCGGGAAGCTCCTGCCGCGCGAGCGCATCGACGTGCTGCTCGACGAAGGGTCGCCCTTCCTTGAGATCGCGCCCCTCGCCGCGAACGGCATGTACGGCGACGAGAGCCCGGGAGCGGGCATCATCGCCGGCATCGGCCTCGTCCACGGGCGCCACGTGCTCGTCATCTCGAACGACGCCACGGTCAAGGGCGGGACGTATTACCCCATGACCGTCAAGAAGCACCTCCGCGCTCAGGAGATCGCTCTCGAGAACCGCCTCCCGTGCGTCTACCTCGTCGACTCGGGCGGCGCGTTCCTCCCGCGGCAGGACGAGGTCTTCCCGGATCGCGAGCACTTCGGCCGGATCTTCTACAACCAGGCCCGCATGTCCGCGGCGAAGATCCCGCAGATCGCGGCCGTCCTCGGCTCGTGCACCGCCGGCGGCGCCTACGTGCCCGCGATGAGCGACGAGACCGTGATCGTACGCAACCAGGGCACGATCTTCCTCGGCGGCCCGCCGCTCGTGAAGGCCGCGATCGGGGAGATCGTCACGGCAGAGGAGCTCGGAGGGGGAGAGGTCCACGCGAAGATCTCGGGCGTCGTGGACCATCTCGCGGAAAACGACGAGCACGCGCTGGAGATCGTGCGGAACATCATCGAGACGCTTCCGCCGCCGCTCGCGCCGGCGTGGCACGTCGCGCCCGCGCCACCTCCCGCCGTCGACCCCTCCGAGCTCTACGGCACCGTGCCCACGGATGTCAACGCGAAGTACGACGTCCGCGAGGTCATCGCCCGGCTCGTCGACGCGAGCGAGTTCCAGGAATTCAAGAAGGACTACGGCTCGACCCTCGTCACTGGCTTCGCGCGGATTCACGGCCATCCGGTCGGGATCGTCGCGAACAACGGCGTCCTCTTCTCGGAATCCGCGATGAAAGGTGCCCACTTCATCGAGCTGTGCGACCAGCGCGGCGTTCCGCTCGTCTTCCTGCAGAACATCTCGGGCTTCATGGTGGGCCGCGACGATGAGCACGGCGGAATCGCGAAGCACGGCGCGAAGATGGTCACCGCCGTTGCGACGACGCGCGTCCCCAAGCTCACCGTCGTCATCGGCGGGTCCTTCGGCGCGGGCAACTATTCGATGTGCGGGCGAGCCTACTCGCCGCGCTTCCTCTGGATGTGGCCCGCGAGCCGCATCTCGGTCATGGGCGGCAGCCAGGCCGCGAGCGTCCTCGCGACGGTCAAGCGCGAACAGCTCGAAGCGCACGGCGAGCAGTGGCCGCCCGAGGCTGAGGAGGAGTTCAAAACGCCGATCAGGGCCCAGTACGAGGCCCAGGGGAGTCCCTACTATTCGACGGCGCGGCTCTGGGACGACGGCATCATCGACCCGGCCGACACCCGCAGGGTGCTCGGCATGGCCCTCGACGTCGTCGCCCGGGCCCCACTGCCAGAGACGTCCTTCGGCGTCTTCAGGATGTGAGGAGATGACCCTGTTCGCGAAGGACCCGCTCTTCAGCAAGGTACTCGTCGCCAACCGCGGCGAGATCGCGTGCCGCGTGATCCGCACGCTCCGCCGGCTCGGCATCCCCTCCGTCGCCGTCTACAGCGATGCCGACGCCGGGGCGCGCCACGTGCGCGAAGCCGCCGAGGCCGTGCGCATCGGACCAGCCGCCGCGAGCGAGAGCTATCTGAACCTCGACGCGATCCTCGGCGCGTGCCGCGCGACGGGGGCCGACGCGGTGCACCCGGGCTACGGCTTCCTGAGCGAGAACGAGGCCTTCGCACGAGCGCTCGAGGCCGGTGGCCTCGTCTTCGTCGGCCCAGGCGTCGAGGCCCTCTCGGTCATGGGAGACAAGATCCGGGCCAAGAACCACGTGGCCGGGTACGGGGTGCCCGTGGTCCCCGGAATTGCCCGGCCGGGGCTCACCGACAAGGAGCTCATCGAAGCGGCCGACGGCGTGGGGTACCCGCTGCTCATCAAGCCCTCCGCCGGGGGCGGCGGCAAGGGGATGCAGGCGGTCGAGTCGCCGGAGCAGCTCGCCGGCGCACTCGCGACGGCGCGGCGCATCGCCTCTGCAGCGTTTGGCGACGACACGCTGTTCCTTGAACGGCTCATCCGCGCGCCCCGGCACATCGAGGTGCAGGTCCTCGCGGACCAGTTTGGAGCCACGATCCACCTCGGGGAACGCGAATGCTCGCTCCAGCGGCGCCACCAGAAGGTCATCGAAGAGGCGCCGTCGCCGCTGTTCGACGCCCTGCCCGACGGCGCGATCCGCGAGCGCATGGGGCAGGCCGCGTGTGACGCGGCCCGGAGCGTCGGCTACACGGGGGCCGGAACGGTCGAGTTCCTCGTGAGCGATGACGCCCCGGACGAGTTCTTCTTCATGGAGATGAACACACGCCTCCAGGTTGAACACCCCGTGACCGAGATGGTCACGGGCGTCGATCTCGTCGAGCAGCAGCTGCGCATCGCCGCGGGGGAGCGGCTTGCGCTCCGGCAGGAAGACGTGCGGCTCGACGGCCACGCGGTCGAGGCCCGCATCTACGCCGAGGCGCTCGTCGAGACCGCTGGGGGCCGGCGCGAGTTCCTTCCGGCGACCGGACGGATCGAACTCCTCTCGGAGCCGGCCGGCGGCGGGTTCGCGCGGGAGAGACCCGCGGGGCGGGACGTGCGGGTCGACAGCGCCCTCGCGGAGGGGCTCGAGATCGGCTCCTCGTACGATCCCCTGCTCGCGAAGGCCATCGCGTGGGGCCCGGACCGCGCGTCGGCCCTCGCAACGCTCGACGCCGCGCTC
This sequence comes from Sinomonas terricola, assembly GCF_034931225.1. Taxonomy (NCBI): domain Bacteria; kingdom Bacillati; phylum Actinomycetota; class Actinomycetes; order Micrococcales; family Micrococcaceae; genus Sinomonas; species Sinomonas terricola. The sequence continues at coordinate 151,925 of NZ_JAYGGQ010000004.1, read as the reverse complement.
GCGGCCTACACGGTCCTGGGCGTCTCGACCAACATCGAATACCTGAGGCTCCTGCTCGCGGACCCGGACGTCCGCGCGGGCCACCTCGACACGACGCTCATCGAGCGCCGGCTCGACCATCTCGACTTTCGCGCGGTCGGTGAGCCCGAGCTCATCGCCGCCGCGATGCTGGCCGAGCACGTGCGGGAGCCCGGGCCCGCGGCGTCCCATGAGGGGCCATGGCGGAGCGACGCGTGGCGCCTCGGCGCCGCGGTGCCCCGGCGGGTCACGCTCGGCACCCCGGACGGCGGCATCGCGACCGTCCGCGTCGCGGATCTCGCGTCTGGCCCAGGCTTCGCGGTCAGCCTCGGCAACGGCCCCGAGCGCAAGGGGAGCATCGCCGTCGTCGGACGCAGCCTGGTCCTCCACCTCGACGGCGACTCTCATCACGACGGCGGGCCGCGCACTTATGCGTGGGCTGTCAGCTCGTCCCGCCCACCCGGCCCGACCGAGCGGACGGTGTACCTCGGCGAAGGCGGATGGTCGGTGGCGCTGCCTGTGCTCAACCGCGCGCAGCGCCTCGAGCGAGTGCTCGACGGGGCCCGCCGCGCGGCCCTCGACGGCGCCGGCGAGGCATCTCCCGACGTTCGGTCGCCCATGCCGGGGACGGTCGTCTCGGTCGCGGTCGAACCGGGGCAGGCCGTCGAGGCCGGCCAGCCGCTCGTGAGCGTCGAGGCTATGAAGATGGAGCACGAGCTCGTCGCGCCGCTCGCCGGGACGGTCCAGCTCCATGTTGGCCTCGGCTCATTCGTCCGTGCCGATCACCTCGTCGCGACCGTGACTCCCGCAGACCCGACAGAAGATTGAGGAACCCCGATGGTCGATTTCCAGCTCGCCGACGAATACCGGGAACTGAGCGACACCGTCCGCGAGTTTGCCGACGAGGTCGTGGCCCCCGTCTCGCAGCAGCACGACGAGGAGCACAGCTTCCCCTATGAGATCGTGGCCCGCATGGGGGAGCTGGGCCTCTTCGGACTGCCGTTCCCCGAGGAGTACGGCGGGATGGGCGGTGACTACTTCGCCCTCGCACTTGCCCTCGAGCAGCTCGGCCGGGTGGACCAGTCCGTCGCGATCACGCTCGAGGCCGGCGTCTCGCTCGGCGCCATGCCGGTCTACCGTTTCGGCACCGAAGAGCAGAAGCAGAAGTGGCTCCCCGACCTTGCTTCGGGTCGGGCGCTCGCGGGCTTCGGCCTCACGGAACCCGAAGCGGGATCGGACGCAGGAGGAACGAAGACCAATGCACGGCTCGAGGAGACCACCCATGGGCGCGAGTGGGTCATCAACGGCTCGAAGGAATTCATCACGAATTCGGGCACGGACATCACGAAGTTCGTGACAGTGACCGCGGTGACGGGCACCGAGAACCGGCCGGACGGAACCACGCGCAAGGAGATCTCCACGATCATCGTCCCCGCGGGCACCTCCGGTTTCCGGGCCGAGAAGCCGTACAACAAGGTTGGCTGGAACGCCTCCGACACGCATCCGCTGTCCTTCAAGGACGCGCGCGTGCCGGAGGAGAACCTGCTCGGCGTTCGCGGCCGGGGGTACGCGAATTTCCTTTCTATCCTCGACGAAGGCCGCATCGCGATCGCCGCGCTCGCCACGGGCGCGGCTCAGGGCTGCGTCGACCTGTCCGTCAAATACGCGAAGGAGCGCAGCGCGTTCGGGTCGTACATCGGCAAGTACCAGGCGATCCAGTTCAAGATCGCCCGAATGCAGGCCCGCGCCCACACCGCGCGCCTCGCCTACTACGACGCCGCCGCGCGCATGCTCGCAGGGAAGCCCTTCAAGACCGAGGCCGCGATCGCCAAGATGGTCGCCGGCGAGGCCGCAATGGACAACGCACGCGACGCGACGCAGGTCTTCGGCGGCTACGGCTTCATCAACGAGTTCACCGTGGCGCGCCACTACCGCGACTCGAAGATCCTCGAAGTGGGCGAGGGAACTACTGAGGTTCAGCTCATGCTGATCGCGCGGGAACTCGGGTTGTAGCGTAGGTCACGCAGGATGAGCTCGGGCAACGCAGTGTGGAATGACGGGGAGGTTCTGTGATCGACAAAGTGGTGGCCAGCGTCGAGGAAGCGGTGGCGGACATCCCGGACGGCGCCTCGCTCGCCGTCGGCGGCTTCGGCCTGTGCGGCATCCCGGTCGGGCTCATCGACGCCCTGTTGCGCCAAGGCACGACCGACCTCGAGACGATCAGCAACAACTGCGGCGTCGACGACTGGGGCCTCGGGCTCCTTCTCGCCGCCGGGCGCATCCGCCGCACCGTGAGCTCCTACGTTGGGGAGAACAAGGAGTTTGCGCGGCAGTTCCTGGCGGGCGAGCTCGAGGTGGTCCTCACGCCGCAGGGAACGCTCGCCGAGAAGCTCCGGGCCGGAGGAGCGGGTATCCCCGCCTTCTACACCGCCGCAGGAGTCGGCACCCAAGTCTCCGAGGGCGGCCTCCCGCAGAAGTACGACGCCGGAGGGAACGTCGTGAAGGCCTCCTCGCCCAAGGAGGTGCGCGCCTTCAACGGGAAGGAGTACGTGCTCGAGGAGTCGCTCACCCCGGACTTCGGCCTCGTGCACGCGCTGCGCGGCGACCGGCACGGGAACCTCGTGTTCCACGAGACGGCGATGAACTTCAACCCCCTGTGCGCCATGGCCGGGCGGATCACGATCGCCGAGGTCGAAGAGCTCGTCGAGCCGGGCGAACTCGATCCCGAGCGCATCCACACGCCGGGAATCTTCGTGCAGCGCGTGGTGCATGTCCCGTCCGAGAGCGCCCTCGGGGAGAAGAGGATCGAGAAGAGGACGGTTGCCGAGAAGAAGGGGGCCCAGTAATGCCCTGGAATCGCTACGAGCTGGCGGCGCGTGTCGCCCAGGAGCTCTCCAACGGCCAGTACGTGAACCTCGGGATCGGCATGCCGACGCTCATCCCGAACTACATCCCGGCGGGCGTCGAGGTCGTGCTCCATTCCGAGAACGGCATCCTCGGGACAGGCCCGTATCCGGACGAGGAGCATGTGGACCCGGACCTCATCAACGCCGGAAAGGAGACCGTGACGGTCAAGAAGGGAGCCGCGTTCTTCGACTCCGCCACGTCATTCGGCATGATCAGAGGCGGCCACGTGGATGTCGCGGTTCTCGGCGCGATGGAGGTCTCCCAGAACGGTGACCTCGCGAACTGGATGATCCCCGGCAAGATGGTCAAGGGCATGGGCGGCGCGATGGACCTCGTCTTCGGGGCGAAGCGGGTCATCGTCATGATGGACCACACGGACAAGAACGGGAACCCGAAGATCCTGCCCGAATGCACGCTTCCCATTACGGGCCGCGGCTGCGTGGACCGCATCATCACCGACCTCGGCGTGATCGACGTCGTCCGCGATGGCGAGGGCCTCGTAGGGGCGGGCTTCGAGCCGCCGGTGGGCCCCGTGCTCGTGCTCCGGGAGCTCGCGCCCGGGGTCACAGAGGACGAGGTGATCGCCAAGACCGCCGCGGAGCTCGAGGTCGAGATCCATGACAACGAGCCCTGAGCCCGAGGCGGATGGACCGCGGATTGTCGAGCAGCGGGGGCTCTACTATGACGAGCTCGAGGAAGGCGTCGTCTACGCCCACCGCCCCGGCCGCACGGTGACCGAGGCGGACAATGTCTTCTTCACGGCCCTCACGATGAACACGCAGGCCCTTCACCTTGACGCGGCCTGGAGCGCAGGCCAGCCCTTCGGGCAGCGGCTCGTCAACTCGATGTTCACGCTCGCGACCCTCGTCGGCCAGTCTGTCGCGCAGCTGACCCAGGGGACGATCGTCGCCCAGCTCGGCCTCACGGACGTCTCCTTCCCGCACCCTCTCTTTCATGGCGATACGCTCTACACCGAGACGGTCGTCGTCGAGAAGCGCCTTTCCTCATCGCGCCCTGGCCAAGGGATCGTGACGATGGAGCACACGGGCCGCAATCAGGACGGCGTCATCGTGGCACGGGCAAAGCGCTCGTGCCTCATGTGGACCAAGGACGCACACCACCGTGACTGAACCCGCGACCGGGACCTTCGATATGGGTCCCGCCCTCCTGTTCTGCCCAGCCGACCGGCCCGAGCGATTCGCCAAAGCCGCAGAGCGCGCCGACGCCGTCATCCTCGACCTTGAGGACGCCGTTGCCCCCGACGCGAAGGAGGTCGCGCGCCGGAACCTCGCAGAGACACCGCTTGACCCGGCCAGGACCATCGTGCGCATCAACGCTGGTCCCAAGGCGGGGGAACCGAGTGCGCCGGAGCCGAGCTCGGACTTCGACCTCGACCTCGCGGCCATCAGCATGACGCCATACCGCACCGTCATGCTGGCCAAGGCCGAGGATCCCGGGCAGCTTCGGAGACTAGCCGCTTCAGATCCGGGGCTCAACGTCATCGCCCTGTGTGAGACGGCGCTCGGGATCGTCAATGCCGTGGCGATCGCGGCGGAGCCCAACGTCGTCGCCCTCATGTGGGGTGCCGAGGATCTCGTCGCCTCCCTGGGAGGGACATCGAGCCGAATGAACGACGACGAACTGCCGCGCGACGGTGAGACGGCGGCTCGCGCTGGTCAATACCGGGCGGTGGCGCTGCATGCTCGCTCGAGTGTCCTCTTGGCGGCGGGCGCCAGAGGCAAGGCCGCGATCGATGCCGTCTACACGGCGATTCCGGATCTTGAGGGTCTCGCTCTCGAAGCGGTCGACGCCGCCGCCTCGGGCTTCGCAGCAAAGGCGTGCATCCATCCGAATCAGGTCTCGCCCGTGCGGGCGGCCTACGCCCCCACGCCTCAAGCCGTGGCCGCGGCGCGGGACCTCATCGCCGCCGCGGAGGATGCGGGGACTGGCGTCTTCCAGTATGAGGGGCGGATGATCGACGGCCCCATCCTGCGCCACGCCGAGGCGGTCCTGCGGAGGGCAGGGGAGAACCCCTCGACATATCGGATATAGGATTCTGGCGTGCTGTTTGCCGTGGTCCTGCTCGCCGTCGTTGTTGGGGCCATGGCGCAGCGCGTTGCCGGGCTGGGGTTCGGCCTCATGGTCTCGCCGATGCTCGTCGTGCTGCTCGGGCCGCTCGACGGCGTCATGATCGTCAACGCGTGCGGCGCATCGTCGTCCCTGCTGATCCTCTCCCGAGTGTGGAGGGACGTGGAGTGGAGAAAGTACGTTGGTCTGATCGTGCCCGGATTCGCGGGGATCGCCATCGGCGCCTTCCTCGCAAGCCATGTTCCGCCGGCTCCTCTCGAGATCGGCATTGGACTGGTTCTCGTGTTGGGGCTCGTGGTGTCGCAGCTCGTCGCCCGCGCGAGGAACACCGCTGACTCGGCCGCGGTTGACGGCTTCAAGGCCATCTCCGTGAGCGGCTTCGCGAGCGGACTCATGAACGCGGCCGCGGCAGTCGGTGGGCCCGCCGTCACGGCGTATGCGGTGCTGAGCAAGTGGGACCAGCGCCGATTTGGGGCCACCCTTCAGCCGTACTTCATCACCACCGGCACGACGTCACTGCTAGCCAAAGTTGCCGCGACCGGCGGCCATTGGCCAGCGCTTGAGCTGTGGCAGTGGCTGCTCGTGCTCGGATGCATGCTCATTGGCATTGTGGTCGGCGACCTTCTCGCGCGGCGCGTCGCCGGAGATACGGTGCGGCGAGTTGTCATCGCGATCGCCTACGGAGGCGCTGCCCTCGCGATCGTGAACGGGATCAGCCACCTCGTGGCATAAAAGCCCGTGGACATGTCGTCGACCGAGTGCGCGCACCACTAGAAGGGCAGTGGTGCATCGCCGGTGCCGGAATCCGTTTCGGGGTCGGGGTGGTCCGGCTCGGGATCGTCCGGAGGGCGGGGTATGTCTGGCGGCTCGGGTGGGCCGAGAGCGTAGCGCGGGCGTCCACGGTCGGCTGGTTCGCTGCAGTGGGTGCGGCCGAGAGGTGAACGCCACGTGAGGTGGCCCTCTTCGGCATGGGAGTAATTCCAGGCGCCGATGGACTTGAGGGCGTGGTGTTTGCGGCAGAGGAGGGCAAGATTGTCGGGGTCTGTGGTGCCGCCGTCCTGCCACTCGGTGGTGTGGTCGGGTTCGCACGCGGCTGCGCTACGAGTGCATCCGGGGAAACGGCAGCGGCCGTCGCGGTGGGCGAGGTAGTGACGCAGGGCCTGGGGAGGGCGGTAGGCAGTGCGGCCGACGCCGAGGGCGGCCCCGGTCAGCGGGTCGATGAAGAGGCGGTGCCATGTCGGGGCGATCGCAGCGAGCCGGAGCGCTGTGGGGGCGTCGATCGGGCCGTAGCCTTCGAGCTCCGCGGCGGTCGTCGAGCCGTTCTCGGCCATGGCGGAGGGCTGCCCGGGGCGGAGGGCGAGGCCGATGGGGATAGTGACGACCACTTCGGGGCGGAATGAGCCATTCACCGCTTCGTCGGGAGTGCCGAGCAAGCGCGCGGCGAGGGCGTCGGCGCGGAGCTGGGGGAGGGTTCGCAGTTCCAGGGCGGTGAACGGATCGGAGCGTGTTCCGACCTCGGCGGTGTGGGCTGCCGCCGTTCGCGCGTCTTGGTCGAGTCCGTTGAAGATTGCCAGGCCGGTTTCCGCGGGTAGGCGGGCGGCTAGAGTGCACATACCGTCAGGTTCGGGAGAGAACCAGACGCCGCGTTCGGCATGGGCGGCGGCCTTGCGGGCCTCGAGGGTTTCGGGGTGGAGTTGCTCGCGCAGGCGACGGAGGCAAGTACGCAGCTCGGAGGGCGTGCGGCGGCCCTGCCGGGTGCGGATGCGCGTCAGGGCCGTGCGGGAGAACTTCCCGGCGTATTCAGCCGGGACGGTGCGAGCCTGATCGAGGATGACGCGGGCATGGGCGGGGGAAATGTCTGTGGACTCGAGCGCGTCCAAGACCGCCCACTGGTCCCCAAGGAGGGCGGCCGCGTCGTGGAGGTCGCGGGCGGCGGCGCTTTCCGAGACGGCACAGCCTGTGGCGACCTCGGCCACGGCGAGGGCGTGGGCCTCGTCGCCGCCGAGCCGCTCAGGCTGGCCGGCGCGGCGCTCGATGGGCTCTTCGGCGATGGCCTCTTCGACTCGGCCCAGGGCCCGGAACCTCATCGCTGTCGCCCACGAGATGAGCCGGTCGGCGGCTTCAGCCATCTCAAGTGCGCGGTCTGCGCTGAGGAAGGAGGGCAGCGGCAGGGAGATGGTCCCGAGCAGGGGCGATCCCCAGAAGTCCTTGAAGTCCACGGCCGGGATCCACTCATCGTCCGGCGTGTACGGCTCAACCTCCATTGTCTTCCTCCCCCATTTTTCGAAGACACCGTCAGCCTACGGAGGGGGACCGACAAAATAAGCCCGTCAGCAGCCTTCGCCGTGGGGGTTCTGGAGGCAGTTCTCGGCGTAGAGCTTGACCTCGGAGCGCCATACGCTCAGCACCCGGGGCTGGCTCGGGACGGCGGCGGTGCCTGCGATCGCCTGCCAGGGCCCGCCCTCGACCGAGAACTCCCCGGCGAACACGGTCGTGAGGCTGACCGTGAAGTCCCCGGTCTGGGCGTACGCGTGGGACGTGACGGTCTTCTCGCCCCACCGCGCCTCGGGGATCGGCCCGCCCGGGGCCGCCGAGACCAGGGCCGTGCCGTCGCCGTAGTCGAAGCGGTGCTCCACCGGGCGCACCCGCACCCTGACCTTGCGCCCAAGCACCGCCGTGTCGAAGGACTGCACCCCCTCCGCAGAAGCCCCGGCGGGGACCGCGTACACGTTCGTCTCCGCGCCCTTGAGCGTGTGCCGCCCCGGCTGCGACCCCAACCCCGACGGCGCAATCGGCAACGCCCGCAACTCCCTGTCAGTCACCGCGATCACCGCGCCGCCGTCCGGGTGCTTCGGCGTGTCTCCGGGATAAAGACACATCTGATCGAGTCGCACGACTCCCTGCGGCCACCCGGGGGCGGCGCGATACAAGTGCCCCAGCCGACCGCCGGGCCGATCTGAGCATTTCTCATTCAGTTTCCGGCAGAGTTCATCGTATTCCGGTCCCATGTCGTCTCGGCACACAGGGGCGTACGAATAAGCGGATTGGTCTTCTTCGCGTGCGACTGGGGCGGCCCGCCTTGGAGTCGTCGCGCCAGAGGAAACCTCTTTTGAAGCGTGAACCTCGGCGGATCGGCCGCCCCATTTTGTCCCGAGATCATCAGCGACGGCAGACGACGCACTGACTGAACTGAGTAGGGCGACCACCGTTGTCACCACAATATTTGCCGAAACATGACGGCGCTTCATGGTGTGCCTGCTTCAGCGGTGACCCAACTCTCGTTCGAACGCTCGGCGTAGATCGATTGAATACCAGTAAGGCGCCCACCCCTATTTTCTTCGATGACAACGCCGGCGCTCGAGTAAGTCTTCGACTCGGACTCTTCGAGTGTGAAATTCCCGACTATTCGTCCCTCGGAATCCGGCGTCATATCGGATACGAAGCTGGAAGCATTCCAGCGGGGTGCAATTTGCCACTGGCCGGTCCGAGAGACGTTGTTCGAGGAAGTGATCCAGGATGCACACATCTTGCAGTCAGGTAAGGAAATCTCGCGTAGCGGGCCGCTGTCCCCGGTCTCTAGGCCATACGTCACCGTGTCGAACCAGTACTGCGTGAACGCCGCGAAGCCCTCCTTCGTATTCTGCTTCGCGGCCTCAGGCAGGACGGGTCTGGGCACGTTGCGGGCAGGCCCGTTCGAACTTGCGGGCGTGGGCCGGGGGTCGGGCGTTGGCGTCGAGCTCGGCGACGCGGAGGCGGACGGACCCTCGGCCTTCGGTGCGCCGCTACAGGCAGGCAAGAGCAACGCGAGGGCTAGCATAATTGACGGCAGGAATACACGGAAAAGGCGGCGCAACGCCATGACATCCCCCAAGAGTCTGTGGTGTGAATGCAATCGACTGCGGATTGACGGTGGATCGGCCTGAGCCGTCATGCGCGTCCTGTTTCGGTCGTCGTCCAGTGGTCGCCGGTGAACTTCCCTCGGATGACTTGCACCCCGTCGGAAGGTCCGCCCGTGTGCCGAACTGCGGCCGCCCCGCCTTCGGAGAAGCTGATCGATGAAGACTCTTCAAACCAGAAGTTTGCCAGGACATTTCCGTCTGAGTCCAAGGCCATATTTGTCTTGAAGTCTTTGACAGTTCTCCGTGGTCCAATTGACCACCCACCGGAAGCATGGATCTTCTGCGCCTTCTCGATTTGAGCCTGACACATTTTGCATGTCGGCTGCGACGCCTCCTGCAGCGGGGCCGTGTCGCCGGTCTCCCGTGAGTATGTGACGGTATCGAACCAGTACTGTGTGAATTCCCTGAAGCCCTCTGCGCTATTTTGCTTTGCAGCCTCCGCCAGGCTGGGCGTCGGGACGTTCCGGCCGGGGCCCTCCCAATTGGCGGGAGTGGGCTGAGAATCGGTTGACGGACTCGCGGGCGCGGAATCCGAGGACGCCGGACCAGTCGGCTCTGCATCCGTGCCCGGACTTCCCGCGCAGCCGCCGAGCGCAAGAACGCCGAAGAAGAGCAGGGCAGAAAAGAATGCAAAGCGGCGAAGCGCCATGACGTCCCCCAAAAATGTCACTGGTGCAAAAGGATCGATGCCTAAGATCGGTGCGGATCCGGCATGTCCCTGCAGTCTACAAGGCTTCGGGGGCGGGTCAGTGGGAGTTATCCACAGGCATCCGTGCCGACCCGGCATCTGCGGTTGAATGGTGGCATGCAGACCCCCGAGCCGCCCGTCGAACAGCGCTCCGAAGCCCGCGTCCACCACCGGGCCGAACCCCGTGCCGAGCAACGCTCCGTCATCATCCTCGGCTCGACGGGGAGCATCGGCACCCAGGCGCTCGACGTCGTCGACGGCGCGCCCCACCGATTCCGGGTGACGGCCCTGAGCGCGGGCGGCGGGAACCTCGGCCCTCTCGCGCTCCAGGCCGTGCGCACCCGGGCGGAGGCCGTCGGGATCGCGGACGGCAGCATCGATGAGCTCCGCAGCCTCGTCAACGCCGCCGCCGCAGCGGAAGGCGTCCCGCACTACGAGCCTGAGCTCTTTGGGGGTCCCGACGCCTCAACCCGCATCGCGGCGTGGAACGGCCCAAGCGGCCCGGCCGACGTCGTCCTCAATGGCATCACTGGCAGCATCGGCCTGGGACCCACGCTCGCAGCCCTCGCGTCGGGTGCAACACTCGCCCTTGCGAACAAAGAGAGCCTCATCGTCGGGGGGTCCCTCGTAACGGGAGCGGCGGCGCCGGGCCAGATCGTCCCCGTCGACTCGGAGCATTCGGCGATCGCCCAGTGCCTCCGCGCGGGCCGCGCCGACGAGGTCGAACGGCTCATTCTCACCGCGTCGGGCGGGCCGTTCCGCGGCCGCAGCCGCGAAGAGTTGAAGCACGTCACGCCTGCGGAGGCACTCAACCACCCGACGTGGGACATGGGCAAGGTCGTCACGACCAACTCGGCAACCCTCGTCAACAAGGGCCTCGAGCTCATCGAGGCCCACTTGCTGTTCGGCGTCGCGCTTGAGGCGATCGACGTCGTCGTCCATCCGCAGTCGGTCGTGCACTCGATGGTGCAGTTCGCGGACGGGTCCGTCATCGCCCAGGCCTCGCCGCCCGACATGCGGCTGCCGATCGCGCTCGGCCTCGGCTGGCCGGACCGCGTCGCGCACGCCGCGAAGCCGTGCGACTGGAGCCAGGCGACGGCGTGGACATTCGAACCGCTCGACGCGCGGGCCTTCCCGGCCGTCGACCTCGCCAAGGACGCGGCGAAGCAGGGCAGCACGTTCCCGGCCGTGTTCAACGCGGCGAACGAGGAAGCGGTCGAGGCCTTCCACGACGGCCGGATCGGCTTCCTCGACATCGTCGACACGGTCGAGGCCGTGCTTTCCGAGCATGTAGGCTCCTCGGAAATGTCTGTGGAAACAGTCCTGGCTGCTGAAGGCTGGGCACGGAAGCGGGCTCACGAGCGTTTGGCTAGCTGATGAATTCCACAGTCCTCTTCATTCTCGGCGTCCTGTTCGTCGCCATCGGGATCGCCGTCTCGATCGCCCTCCACGAGATCGGGCACCTGCTTCCGGCCAAGCTGTTCAACGTCCGCGTGACCCGCTACATGATCGGCTTCGGGCCGACGATCTGGTCGACCCGCAAGGGCGAGACCGAGTACGGGATCAAAGCGCTCCCGCTCGGCGGCTACGTGCAGATGGTGGGGATGTATCCGCCCAACCGGCGGGACGGTTCCGTGCGGCAGTCCAGCACGGGCATCTTCCAGGGGCTGGCCGAGGCCGCGAGGGATCAGGCCCACGAGGAGGTCCGCCCCGAGGACCACGGGCGGCTGTTCTACCAGCTCCCGGTGTGGAAGAAGATCATCATCATGCTGGGCGGCCCCGCGATGAACATCCTCCTGGGGATCTTGTTCACGGCGATCGTGCTCATGGGCTTCGGGATCCCGCAGCCCACGAACCAGGTCGCGAGCGTCTCGGCGTGCATGGTCGCGTCGAATGAGCAGACGCCGACGGATACCTCGACGTGCACCAAGACGCCCGCCGCGGCGGCCGGTCTCAAGCCCGGGGACACGGTGATCCGGTTCGACGGGAAGGACGTCACCGGCTGGGACCAGCTCGCGTCGTGGATCCGCGCGTCGGCCGGGAAGACTGTCGGTCTCACCGTCAAGCGGGGCGACGGCACCGTCGACCTCACGATCACTCCCGTGCTCAACACGGTCGCCGTCTTCGGCCCCGATGGGCAGCCGGCGAAAAACGCCGACGGCAGCTACAAGACGACCGTGTCCGGGTTCATCGGCATCGGCTCGAAGCAGGCGGCTACGCCTCAGCCCGCGACGTCGGTGCTGCCGGCCGTGGGCGAGAACATCGCCCAAGTGAGCGCCGTCATCGTCAATCTGCCGGCCCGGGTGGTCGGCGTCGCCCAGGCGGCGTTCAGCAGCGCGCCGCGGGATCCGAACGGGCCGATCAGCGTCGTCGGCGTCGGCCGCGTCGCTGGGGAGGTCGCGGCGCTCGAAGACGTCCCGCTCTCGGCGCGCATCGCGACGCTCGTCAGCATCCTCGCGGGGGTCAATCTCGCGCTCGCCGTGTTCAATCTCGTCCCGCTGCTCCCGCTCGACGGCGGGCACGTTGCGGGCGCCCTGTACGAGGGCGTCCGGCGCCGGATCGCGAAGTGGTTGAAGAAGCCGGACCCCGGCCCGTTCGACATCGCCAAGCTCCTCCCGCTCACGTACGCGGTGGCGAGTGTGCTGATCGTCATGAGCGTCCTGCTCATCTACGCCGATATCGTCAAACCGGTGAAGCTCTTCGGCTGAACCGCCCCCGTCCGCGAGGCGATAGTCTGGTGGCATGACCGTCTTCGCCGTTGAATACCTCTATGACTCCTCGACCGCCGCGCGCCGCGACGAGGTCCGCGCTGACCATCGGGGCTGGCTCGCAGGCATCGCCGAGAATGGGCAGCTCCTCGCGAGCGGTCCGTACGAGGACGGCACCGGGGCGCTCCTGCTCTTCAAGGCCGACGACGCCGAAGCCCTCCACGCGCTTCTTGCCCAAGACCCGTTCGCGGTTGAGGGCCTCCTCGCGAGCAGCTCGGCCATCGCGTGGAATCCCGTGAGCGGCCCGCTCGCCTCCCAGTTCTGACAAACCGCCCAAAGGAGCTCCTTCGTGACCTCGGTCAGCCTCGGAATGCCAGCCGCCCCGCCGCCCGTCCTCGCCCCTCGGCGGCAGACCCGCCAGATTCGCGTGGGGTCCGTCGGGGTCGGCTCCGAGTCGCCGATCAGCGTCCAGTCCATGACGACGACGCCGACGACGGACATCAACGCGACCCTCCAGCAGATCGCCGAGCTCACGGCGGCCGGGTGCGACATCGTCCGCGTCGCGTGCCCCTCGGCGGACGACGCCGAGGCCTTGCCGATCATCGCGAGGAAGTCCCAGATTCCCGTCATCGCGGACATCCACTTCCAGCCGAAGTACGTCTTCGCCGCGATCGAGGCGGGCTGCGCCGCCGTCCGCGTGAACCCGGGCAACATCCGCAAGTTCGACGACCAGGTCAAGGAGATCGCGCAGGCCGCGAAGGACCACGGGACGTCCATCCGCATCGGAGTCAACGCGGGCTCGCTCGACGCGAGGCTCCTCAAGAAGCACGGCAAGGCCACGCCTGAGGCCCTCGTGGAGAGCGCGGTGTGGGAGGCGAGCCTCTTTGAGGAGCACGACTTCCACGATTTCAAGATCTCGGTCAAGCACAACGATCCGGTCGTGATGGTGCGCGCGTACGAGATGCTCGCCGAGTGCGGCGACTGGCCGCTCCACCTCGGCGTGACCGAGGCAGGCCCGGCGTTCCAGGGCACGATCAAGTCAGCGACGGCGTTCGGCGCCCTCCTCTCGCAGGGAATCGGCGACACGATCCGCGTCTCGCTCTCGGCTCCGCCGGTCGAAGAGGTCAAGGTCGGCATCCAGATCCTCCAGGCGCTCAACCTCCGCCCGCGTCGGCTTGAGATCGTCTCGTGCCCCTCGTGCGGGCGCGCCCAGGTCGACGTCTACAAGCTTGCGGAGGAGGTCACGGCCGGCCTCGAGGGCATGACGTTCCCTCTCCGCGTCGCGGTCATGGGCTGCGTCGTCAACGGTCCGGGGGAGGCCCGCGAGGCCGATCTCGGGGTGGCCTCCGGCAACGGCAAGGGCCAGATCTTTGTGAAGGGAGAAGTCATCAAGACTGTTCCCGAGAGCGAGATCGTGGAGACACTGATCGAAGAGGCGATGAAGATCGCCGAGGAGATGGGGGAGGCCGATGGCGAAGATGCTGCAGCGGGCGGCCCCGTGGTCACCGTCTCGTAGGAGCGACCGGGCCGAGCCGCACGTTCGGACGCTCGAGCACGAGGACACCCTCGAGCTCTGCGAGTTCGCTGCCGAAGATCCGGTCGCGAACGTCTTCATCGCGGCTCACGTCCTGGCTTCCGGCACCGCGGGCCCCACCGCGAGCGGGGCCGAAATCCTCGGGGCGTTCGACGGCGACGGGCGGCTCACAGCGGCCTGCTGGCTTGGTGCCAACATCGTCCCCGTGGGCATGGGCGAGGCCGCCGCGCCAGCGTTCGCCGACGTCATCCGCGCGACCGATCGCAGGTTCGCGTCCATCTTCGGCCCCGCGGGGGCGACCCTCGCGCTCTACAACGGGCTTCCCGGTCGCCACGCGCGGGAGGTCCGCGCCGTCCAGCCGCTCATGGCCCTCGAGGGTGGTCCTTCTCTGCGGCCCGACCCGCTCGTCCGCATCACGACGCTCGACGATTTCCATGCGGTCGCGCCCGCCTGCGTCGCGATGTTCGAGGAGGAAGTCGGCTACTCGCCGGTGGTCGGGGGGAGCGACAACTACTACCGCCGCGTCCGGCAGCTCATCCAGCAGGGCCACTCCATGGCGCGCTTCGGTGACGACGGGCAGGTGCTGTTCAAGGCCGAGCTCGGGGCGGTCTCGTCCGCCGTCACGCAGGTTCAGGGCGTGTGGGTCAACCCGAGCCACCGCGGGATGGGACTGAGCCACGGCGGGATGGCCGCCGTCGTCGCGTTCGCCCGCAGGCTCGCGCCCACCGTGAGCCTCTACGTCAACGACTACAACTACCGTGCCCGGGCCTGCTACGAGCGCGTGGGGTTCGAACGCGTGGGCACTTTCGCGACGGTGCTCTTCTGAGCGCTGCCGGTCTGGCTCCGGATGATCGGCAGGGGCTCCGTGAGGTGCCGCTGGATGGCCGGTGCGAGGAACGCCTCGGCCTCGTCCGCGGGAAGTGACGCGAGCGGTTCGAGGCGCACGATGTAGCGCGCGATCATGAAGCCGACCACCTGCGTCGCGGCGAGCGACGCGCGCAGCTCGCGTTCGGCGTCGTCGCCGGGGATGCCCTCGACGATGCGGGCGAGGATCCGACGGCGCACGAGGTCGGCGAGGAGCCGAGAGCGCGCCGTCGAGCTGATCGTCGAGCGGAAGAACGCCGCAAGCGCGTGCTGCTGCGGCCCCTCCCAGAGCCGCACGATCGCGTGGGCCACGAACCGCCCGCGGTCGCCGGGCGCGAAATCGTAGAGCCCGCTGAGGATCGTCTCCGGGTCGATCGGCAGCTCGACCGACGCTGCGAAAAGCTCCTCCTTGCCGGTGAAGTAGTGGTGGACGAGGGCCGCGTCAACGCCTGCCTCGCGGGCGATCTGGCGGAGGCTCACGCCGTCGTACCCGTCGCGCGCGAAGAGGCGCGTGGCGGAGGCGACGATCGCCGAGCGGCGGTCCGACGTTCCGCGTGGGCGTGCCATCATGCGGAGCTCCTCACGATGACTTCCTGCGCAGCGTCAGCGACGCGAGGACGAGCAGTCCGAACAGGATGGCGGCCATGATCCAGAGGTCGCGCCACATCTCGGCGGTCGGGTCGGTATTCGCCGTGATCTCCTGGAGTGCCTTGACCGAATAGGTGAGCGGCATCCAGTCGGAGATGGCATGGAACACATCGTTCATGCGGTCGCGCGCGACGAACAGCCCGCACAGCAGGATTTGCGGGATGACGACGACCGGCATGAACTGCACGGCCTGGAACTCCGTCCGCGCGAACGCGCTGCAGAACAGGCCGAGGGACACGCCGAGGACGGCATTGACGACGGCGACGAGCACCACGAGTCCGCCGTAGCCCTTGATGTCGAGGTTGAAGACCCAGTAGGCAACGCCCGTCGCAACGACCGATTGGAGAGCGGCCATGAGCGCGAACGCGATCCCGTACCCGAAGAGGAGATCGGCCTTGTGGATCGGCGTCGTCATGAGCCGCTCGAGCGTCCCGGACGTGCGTTCCCGCAGCATCGTGATCGACGTGATGAGGAACATGATGACGAACGGGAAGATCGCGAGCATGATCGGCCCGATGCGGTTGAACGTGTGCGGGACTCCCGGCGGGAGGGTCTCGTTCTCGAAGAGCCAGTAGACGACGGCGAGCAGCACGGACGGGACGATCAGAATCATCGCGATGCTGCGTTCGTCATGCCGAAGCTGGTTGAGGACTCTGGCTGTTGTCGCCATGAGCATGCGGGGGTTCATACCGGTTCCACCTCCCGGATGATTCCGAGGAATGCCTGTTCGAGGTCTTGGCTGCGGCCGCGCTCGCGCAGTTCGTCGGGCGTGAGCTGCGCGAGGAGGCGGCCTTCGCGCAGGAGCAGGAGCGAGTCGCAGCGGCTCGCCTCCTCCATGACGTGGCTTGAGACGAGGAGCGTGATCCCGTCGTCGGCGAGCGAGCGGAACCGCTCCCAGAGGTCGACGCGCAGCACGGGGTCGAGCCCGACGGTCGGCTCGTCGAGGACGAGCACCTTGGGCGCGCCGACGAGGGCGCACGCGAGGGAGACGCGGCTGAACTGGCCGCCTGAGAGGTCGACGGCCTTGCGCTTCTCGAATTCGGTGAGGCCGACGGCGTCGACCGCCTCGCGCGCGGCGGCCCGGCTCTTGCCGTGGAGCGCCGCGAAGTAGCGCACGTTGTCGAGCACGGTGAGGTCGCCGTAGACGGCCGCGTTCTGGGTCATATAGCCGATCTCGGGCCGAAGGGTGCTCGAACCCGCGGGCCGGCCGAGGACGTTGAGCGATCCGGACGCGATGCGCTGGACCCCCATGATGGTGCGCATGAGGGTGCTCTTGCCGCTCCCGGAAGGCCCCAGGAGCCCGGTGACCCGGCCCTGGGGGACCGTGAAGCTGAGCCCGTGGAGCACCTCCGCCCTCCGAAGCCGGACGGTGAGGCCCTCGGCGTCGACGGCGCCATGGGGTTCGCCGCCCGGATCCGGGGAATGGGCCGGAGGCCGGCCCGCGAGGTGGGCTGGTGATCGTGACATCGGGTGGCTCCCGCTTCTCGTGTCTTGGAGAGAGGGCGATTAATTCATCACGTGATGAATTCAGGCTAGATCCGGGAGGGCTGGCCGTCAATGCCAAGCGCCCTGGGTCGGGACGCCCGGACACACCGGGCTGGGATACATTGGTAGCTGACCTTTTCCCGTCCCGAGCCCGAACGGCTCACGGCCAGAACGGAAGCCCGCGTGGTCCTGCGACTCTCGACCCTGTTCCTGCGAACCCTGCGCGAGGACCCGGCGGACGCCGAGGTGGCGAGCCACAAGCTCCTCGTCCGCGCGGGCTACATTCGCCGCGCCGCACCGGGCATCTACACGTGGCTCCCGCTGGGGCTCTCGGTGCTGCGCAAGGTCGAGCAGATCATCCGCGAGGAGATGGCGGCGATCGGAGCGCAGGAAGTGCACTTCCCCGCGCTCCTGCCCAAGGAGCCCTACGAGGCCACGAATCGGTGGACCGAGTACGGGGAGGGCATCTTCCGCCTCAAGGACCGCAAGGAAGCCGACTATCTCCTCGCGCCCACCCACGAGGAGATGTTCACGCTCCTCGTGAAGGACCTGTACTCGTCCTACAAGGACCTCCCGCTGAGCCTGTACCAGATCCAGAACAAGTACCGCGACGAGGCGCGCCCCCGGGCCGGTCTCCTGCGCGGCCGCGAGTTCATCATGAAGGACTCGTACTCGTTCGACGTCGACGACGAGGGCCTCGACGCGAGCTACGCGGCGCACCGCGCGGCGTACCTGCGGATCTTCGACCGGCTCGGCCTCGAGGTTGTCCCCGTCAAGGCGACGGCCGGCGCCATGGGCGGCTCCAAGAGCGAGGAGTTCCTCCACCCCACGGAAATCGGCGAGGACACGTTCGTCCGCTCGCCGGGCGGCTACGCCGCGAACGTCGAGGCCGTCACGACCGTCGTGCCCCCCGCGATCGACTACACGGGGGCTCCCGCCGCGCAGGTGCTCGACACCCCTGACACCCCGACGATCGACACCCTCGTCGAGGCCTCCCAGACCATCTTCCCGAACCCGGACCGCCCGTGGACGGGCGCCGATACCCTCAAGAACGTCGTGCTGTCCGTGACGCTTCCGACGGGCGAGAAGCAGCTTGTCGTCATCGGAGTGCCCGGTGACCGCGCCATCGACCTCAAGCGGGTCGAGGCGAACATCGCAGCGTTCCTGCCCATCGCCGGCGAGATCGGCATCGAGGCCGCGAACGACGACGAGCTCAAGTCCCAGCCGCTCATCGTCAAGGGCTACCTCGGCCCGGGCCTCGACCCCGACGATGCCCTCCTCGGCCTCGACGGGAAGTCTGGCCTCCTCTACCTCGTCGATCCGCGCGTCGTCCCCGGCACCTCCTGGATCACAGGCGCCAACCAGCCCGGCAAGCACGTCTACGGCCTCGTCGCGGGGCGCGACTTCGGCTGGGACGGCGTCATCGAGTGCACCGAGGTGCGCGCGGGAGACGAATCGCCCGACGGCTCCGGGGCGCTCGAGATCGCGCGCGGCATCGAGATGGGGCACATCTTCCAGCTCGGCCGCAAGTACGCCGAGGCCCTCGAGCTCAAGGTCCTCGACGCGAACGGCAAGCAGGTCACCGTCACCATGGGGTCCTACGGCATCGGCGTCACGCGCGCCGTCGCGGCACTCGCGGAGTCGAACCACGACGATCGCGGGCTCATCTGGCCGCGCAGCGTCGCGCCCTCGGACGTCCACGTCGTCGCCGTCGGCCGCGGCGAGGAGATCTTCGCCGAGGCCGAGCGCGTCGCCGGCGAACTCGAGGCCCGCGGGCTCAGCGTCATGCTCGACGACCGCCCGAAGGTCTCTCCCGGCGTCAAGTTCGGCGACGCCGAGCTCATCGGCGTCCCGACGATCATCGCCGTCGGCAAGGGCCTCGCCACGGGAACCCTCGAGGTCAAGGACCGGCGTTCGGGCGTCGCGGAGGACGTTCCGGTCGCGGACGTCGTGGACCGCGTCGTGGCCGCCGTGCGCGGCGCCGCGTAGTCGCGGCCTCGCAGCGCCGCCGTGGCTTCGGGGCTCGAGTCCTTTGACCTCCTGACGCTCGTCCTCGTCGTCCTCGCAGGGTTCGGCGCGGGATGGGTCGACGCCGTCGTCGGGGGAGGCGGGCTCATCCAGCTTCCCGCGCTGCTAGCGCTGCCCGGCATGACGCCCGTGCACGCGCTCGCGACAAACAAGATGGGCTCGGTCTTCGGCACGACGACGAGCGCCCTCACCTACGCGCGGCGCGTCAGGCCGGACCTGCGCACCGCGATCCCCATGGCCGTGGTCGCCCTCGGCGGGGCGTTCGGCGGCGCCGCGCTCGCCTCGGCGCTGCCTGCCCGCGTGTTCAAGCCGATCATCCTCGCGGCGATCATCGCCGTCGCCCTCTTCACGGTCCTCAGGCCGCAGCTCGGCCAGTACACCGAGCTGCGGCTCAAGGGCCGCCGCCACTTTGCCGCGGCGTGCGGCCTCGGCGGCGTGATCGGCTTCTACGACGGGCTGATCGGGCCCGGCACCGGCTCGTTCCTCGTCATCGCGCTCGTATCCGGCATGGGCTACGCGTTCCTCGAGGCGAGCGCGAAGGCGAAGATCGTCAACATGGCCACGAATGTGGGAGCGCTCCTGCTGTTCGCTCCCTCGGGCGCGCTCCTGTGGGGCGTCGGCCTCGTGCTCGGCGTCGCGAACATGTGCGGTGGCTACGTCGGGGCGCGCATGGCCGTCGCGCGGGGAAACAGGTTCATCCGCTGGGTGTTCCTCGCCGTCGTCGCCGCCCTCGCGGTCAAGCTGGGCCTCGACGTATGGAATGAGAATTTCGCATAGTCCGGGCCACCGCGCAGGCGTACGATGCAGCCATGCTGCGCCCCGAGGACTTCACGAAACCCCTCGACCGAGCTGCGGAGCACGCGCGGCGGTGGCTTGAGAGCCTTCCCTCACGGCACGTCGGCCCGACGGCGACCGCGGACGAGCTCGCCGACGCGTTCGGCGGCGAACTGCCCGCGGCGGGCCTCGACGCGGCGTCCACGATCGACCTTCTCGCAGCCGCCGCGGAGCCCGGCCTCATGGCGATGGCCTCGGGCCGGTTCTACGGCTGGGTCATCGGTGGCACGCTCCCCGCGGCGATGGCCGCCGACTGGCTCGTGAGCGCGTGGGATCAGAACACGGGGCTCCGCTTCGCGACTCCCGCCGTCGTGGCGGCCGAGGAGGCCGCCGCTCGCTGGGTCGTGGACCTGCTCGGGCTTCCGCCCGGCGCCGACGTGGGGTTCGCGACCGGCGCGAGCATGGCGAACTTCTGCGGGCTCGCGGCCGCGCGCTGGCGCGTCCTCGAACGCGTCGGCTGGGATCTCAACGGGCGCGGGCTCGGAGGCGGCCCGCGCGTGCGGGTGCTCGTCGGCGCCGAGCGGCACGACACCATCGACATGGCGCTGCGCATGCTCGGGCTCGGGGCGCCCGAGACGGTCGACGTCGACACCCAGGGGCGCATCCGGCCCGAGGCGCTCGCCGCCGCCCTCGACGAGGGGGAGGGCCCCGCCGTCGTCTGCCTTCAGGCGGGCAACATCCATTCGGGCGCCTTCGACCCGTTCCCCGAGTCGATCGCCGCAGCCCGTGAATACGGCGAGCAGCACGGTGCGTGGGTGCACGTCGACGGCGCGTTCGGCCTGTGGGCCGCAGCCTCGGCCGCGACGAGGCATCTCATGGCCGGTGCCGAGGCTGCCGATTCGTGGGGGACCGACGCGCACAAGAACCTCAACGTCCCGTACGACTGCGGAATCGTCGTGTGCCGGGACGTCGTCGCGCTCCGGCATGCGCTTGGCCTGCACGCCGACTATCTCGTCCACGACGCGCAGGGCGACCACGGCCCCGGCGATCCCTTCGAGAAGGTGCCCGAGCTGTCGCGACGTGCGAGAGGCGTTCCCGTGTGGGCCGCGCTCCGCTCGCTGGGCCGCTCGGGCGTCGACGCCCTCGTCGCGGGCCTCGCCGCCCACGCCTCCGAGCTCGCGCGGCGGATCGGCGAGCTCCCAGGGGCCGAGGTGCTCAACGACGTCGTCTTCAGTCAGGTCACGCTCGCGTTCGGATCCGACGCGCGGACCCAGGCCGTCGCGGAGTACCTCGCCCGGGACGGGCGCGTGTGGATGAGCGGATCGCGTTGGCACGACCGCGGGGTCTTGCGGATCTCCGTCGCCAACTGGTCCTCTGACGGCGAGGACGCGGACATCGCGGTTGAGGCGGTTCGGGACGCGCTCGCGGCAACCGAGGGCTTCTGAAAGCTCAGTCGAGGCGCTTGAGCTCCCACGCGTCGGGGAGACCAGGGAGGGGCTGCGAGCACAGCGCGCTCGCGACCCACAGGGAGCGCTCGAGATCGCCCTCGTGGCCCGGCTTGGCCGCGTACCAGAGCGCGTTCTCGACCTCGCGGAGAACTGCCCATTCGCGGGCCCCCTCCGAGTCGATCCCCGCCGCCGTGGCCAGGGCGTGGCAGCGCTCGAGCAGGGCTTCCACGGGGTCGCCGAGATGGAGCACGGGGAGCCGGTTCCACAGCATCGGCGCGACGGCGAACTCCGCCTCGCCCACAGCGGCCTGGGGGTCGATGGCCCGGAAGCCGGGCATCCCGTCAGAGGTACCTCCGATGGTCCCGAGGATGTTCATGCCGTGGAGATCAGTGTGGACGAGGACGTCGATGCCGCCTCGGCGGCCCACCGCGCCGCGCGTCGCGCACACGTCGAGCGCGGCTTCGAGGAGCCAGCGCGGGAACGGCCGGTCGAGCCGGGCCCAGCGCTCGGGGAGTTCGTCGCTCCACCGCTCGGCCCGCGCGTCGATCCTGTCGAGTGCCGCCCACACCGGGCGGTCGTCCTCGGGGATCGAAAGCCGCCGGACCACCTCGCCCCACACCGCGGTCGCCTCGGGGAACGGAACGTCCTGAAGCCGCCGCCCGGCGTCGAGCCTCTCAAGCAGGAGCGCGCCGTCGCCGTCTTCGTCGATGAGGCGCACGGCGCCGTCGCCGTCCCACAGGCGCAACGCGACTGGCTCGGAGGACGACTCGGGATACGGGTAGGCGAGCTTGAGGACGAGCGGCTCGGCGCCGCGCATCACCGCGACGACCATCGAGCCGAAGCCCGACCACGGGCCAGCAGCGCTTTCGTCGAGCCGAAGCCCCCACGTGCGGAGGCGCTGTTCGATGCGGTCAGGGAGCGAATCGAGCCACGACCGACCGGCGGCCGTGCGGGAAAACCGCCGGACCAGTTCCTCGGGCGCGATGACCGCACTCACAGGAATGCAGCTTAGGCGATTCCTGTCGTGCCGAGCAGGCTTCCCAGGGCGAATGTCGTGGCGAGGGCGAGCGCGCCGCCCAGGATGACACGGACCGAAGCCCTCGTCCGTGAGCCGCCGCCGATCCACGCGCCGACCGCGCCAGTGACGGCGAGCGCGAGGAGGACGACGGCGAACGTGATGGGAACGCGGATGGCCTCGGGGAGCAGCAGGATCGCGACCATCGGGAGGACGGCGCCGCACAGGAACGAGATCGCCGAGGCGATCGCGGCGTGCCACGGGCTCACGATCTCGTCCGGGTCGATGCCCAGCTCGATGTCGAGGTGCGCCCGGAGCGCGTCCTTCGCGGTCAGTTCTTCGGCCACCTGCGTCGCGAGGCTCCGCGAGAGTCCCTTGCGCTGGTAGAGCCCCACGAGCTCGGCGAACTCCTCCGCGGGCTGCTCCTGCAGCTCCTGGCGTTCCTTCGCGATGAGGTGCCGCTGGCTGTCGCGCTGGCTGCTCACGGAGACGTATTCGCCGAGGGCCATGGAAATCGCGCCGCCCACGAGGGCCGCCATGCCCGCCGCGAGGATCGGCCCGTTGTTGGTCGTGACGCCAGCGACGCCGACGACGACGGCCGCGACCGATACGATGCCGTCATTCGCGCCCAGCACGCCCGCGCGGAGCCAGTTGAGCTTGGCCGCGAGGTCGGTTCCCTGGGGTTCGGGGTGCAGGCCTGTGGTGCTTTCCGTGGTCATGTCTCCACTGTGGCACTCTGTGCGGTGCCCTTCCAGCGAAGCAAGCCTAGCCTCACTGGCTCGTGGGCTGCGCCGTCGGCTGTCCTGTCGCTTGCGCGGAGGCCTGCTTCACCGTCTGTTCCGCGGCGGGCAGCCCCGGGAACGCCACGGCGTCCCCCGCTAGGCGCGACGCCGCGACGAGCCCTTCCGCCGCGTCGCGCCGACGCTGGCCGGGTGCCGCGCCCACGAGCTCCGCCCAGGACTCCTCCGCGGACTGGGCGACGGCCGCGAGCGTCGGATTCGGGTTCGTCGCGAAGTCGGCGGGGACGGCAAAGCCCGCGTCCCGTGGCGGCAGGGCGAGGCAGGACGACGCCGCGATCACGTCGACGCCGTCGAGCTGGCGGCGGTGCGCGTCAAGGGCCCGCTCGCGGGCGGCGGCGTCGGCCGACGACGCCGCCGTGTGGGCGAGCGCGGCCTCGAGGACGTAGGCAGCGGCCGTTTCGGCGCGCTCGACGCTCGCCAGCGCGCCGCCGAAGCTGAGCGGCGTCCCGGGCGACGGCGGCGAAGACGGAGCTGGTGACTGGGCCGCCGTCGGCGTCGCGCACGCGGAGGCGGAGGCGGAGGCCTGGGCGGCGGGGGGCGAGCTGACGGAAGGCGAGGCTCCCGCTGAAGGGGCCGGCGAAGGGGCCTGCGGCGGCGACGCAAGGCCCGCGGCCCCCGCCAGGCCGTCTGCCTGCAGGGACTGCCCCGCGGCGAGCGACGCGAGGACCGTCGCGGTGGGGCCGTCCACCTCCGGCAGGTCCGCGAGTCGCGACTCGGCGCTGGCCCTCAGCCGCGAGACGACGTCCGCGGCGCTGGCCGCGGGAGACGTGGTCCGTAGGTCCGTCGTGCCGGTCCGGCCAACCGTTGGTCCCGAGCCCGACGACGATCCGGTGTCCCGCGTCGAGAGAACGCCCACCTGCCGATCGAGCACGAGCGCCGTCGCCCCGAGCGCCGACTGGACGCGAGGGTTCGCGCCTTGAGACGCCGACCGAGCCAAGCCCGCGAGCTGCGCGGCCTCGCTCTGCGCATGGCTCAGCGCAATCTCGCTCTTGCTCGGACCGGTTGGCGCGACGGTCTGGAGGGAGACAAAAGTCGCGCTCCCGATTCCCACGGCAAGTGTCGCGGCCCCGAGAGCCCAGAACGGCCACGCCCGGCGCGGGCGTGACGGCGACGCGGCCGCGAGCGTCTCGGCACGCGTGGCTGCTGCTGGCGGCGAATCGGCGGCGGCCGGAGCCGGTTCAGCCTCAGCGCCCGTCTCGGCCGGAGCCTCTTCGAATGCCGCCGGTTCGGTCTCTGGCTCGGCGGAAGCGTCGGGCTCGGGCTCTGCTGCCAGCTCGGGCTCGGCCTCCGGTTCGGGCTCGGGTTCGGGCTCGGGTTCTGCGAGAGCCTCGGCAACCGATTCGTCGTCAGGCTTAGTAACCAATTCGTCGCCCGCGGGCTGGTCCGTCAGCTCATCGGCCTCTGTGGCTTCGGCCACGTGAACATCGGTTGGTGCGGCGGCCGGTTCTTCACCCCCCGGTTCTTCACCCCCCGGTCCTTCGGCTTCTGAGTCCTCGGTGTCTTCTTCGTCCTCGGCCGAAGTGTCGGCAACCGTCTCTGCGGGTTCGCGCGCTGGCTGTT
Source organism: Sinomonas terricola (assembly GCF_034931225.1). Lineage (NCBI taxonomy): Bacteria > Bacillati > Actinomycetota > Actinomycetes > Micrococcales > Micrococcaceae > Sinomonas > Sinomonas terricola. The sequence goes on along the minus strand of NZ_JAYGGQ010000004.1, from coordinate 127,461 downwards.
CGGCCTCGTCAACAAGGCCCTGCGCGTCGGCCTGGGCATCAGTTGGCTCCGCGTCGACATGCTCGTCGTCGCTCGGCATGTCGATCTCCGCTTCTGCCAGTGCGTCCGCCTGTGGTGGCGTGTCCGGCTGGAGTGCCGCGTCATCGATCTCGGCGTCCGCATCGATCGCTTCTTCGATCCCGTTCTTGCCCTCGGGCTCGCCGGACGACGCCGGGTCCTCGCCAGCAGGATGCGGTTCCGTCGTGTCGCCGTCGTCGTGCGCTTCGCTGACTTCCGGATCGGCGGCCGCTTGAGCCTCGCCGGCTTCGGTGCCCGCGGAACTGGGTTCGGCGGGGGCGTCCTGGTCCGGCTCATCGCGGGATGCCGGGTCTTCCGCGGCGCCGGCCCCAGGAGCAGGGTCCGCGTCGCCGTCGTCGTGCGCTTCGCTGACTTCCGGGTCCGCCGCCGATTGCGCCTCGCCGGCTTCGCTGTCCGCAGAACCGGGGTCGACGGGACCATCGTGGCCGGGCGCATCTGGGGATGACGGGCCCTCTTCCGGAGACGGATCGGTGGGGGCGGTGGTGGAAGTCACGGGCTCGATCATCCCATGACCGCGGCTTGCGCCCACCACGCCCCCGCGCGAGCCGATAGGCTAAGAGGACATTCGAAAGTACAAGGAGGCGGACTCGCATGTCTGAGCCACAGTCCGAGCCTGCCCACCGGGACGCGCGTCCGGGCCGAGAGGCCGTCGGGGCGCCGTTTGCTGCGGAGGAGGCGCGTCTTCACGCGCTGCTCGAACCCGCGGTGCAGGCCCACCGCCTGTTCCTCGAGGGGATCACGATCAAGGCCGCGGGAGCCCACCGCACTGTGCACGTCGTCGTCGATCTGCCTCAGGAGGAGACTGGCGGGGTTGGCCTCGACGTGATCGCCGAAATCTCGCGCGAACTCTCAACCGTCCTCGACGGGACGGCGGGCACGTTTGCGGACAACCGTCCGTACGATCTCGAGGTGTCCTCTCCCGGCGTCGCCCGTCCGCTCACCGAGCCGCGGCATTGGCACCGCGCGCGCGGGCGTCTCGTCAAAGTCAACGTGATCCAAGGCGAGAACGTCACTGGCCGCCTGACGCAGGTGACGGACGACGGCGTGACGCTGGTCCCTGACCTCCCGGCACTCAAGGGGGTTAAGCCCAAGCAGGGCGAGTCGGTCACGCTCCCGTTCTCGCGCATTCGCAGTGGACGTGTCGAGATCGAGTTCGCCCGTCTCGACGAGTTTCCCGAAGACGCCTTCGCGCCCCTCGAATCCGACACCGAATCATCCGACTCCGACACCGACGCCGAGGAGGCCTAGTGGACATCGACATGAGCGCGCTGCGCCTGCTGGAGCGAGAGCGGGACATCCCCGTCGAGAAGCTCATCCCCACGATCGAGCAGGCACTCCTCCTCGCATACCACAAGTCGCCCGGGGCGATCGATCAGGCCCGCGCGGAGGTCGACCGCAAGAGCGGGCACGTCACGATCTGGGCAACCGAGATCGACGAAGAGGGCAACCCGATCGGCGAGTTCGACGACACCCCCGAGGGCTTCGGCCGCATCGCCGCGACGACCGCGCGCCAGGTCATCCTCCAGCGTCTGCGCGACGTCGAGGATGACAATGTGCTCGGCGAGTTCAAGGGGCGCGAAGGCGAGCTCATCGCGGGCCAGATCCAGCAGGGCAGCAATCCGCACATGGTCCAGGTGAACCTTGGCTCGGTCGAGGCGCTCCTTCCTCCGCCCGAGCAGGTCCCGGGCGAGCAGTACGTCCACGGCAACCGCATCCGCGCCTACGTCGTCGACGTGCATCGCGGGGTCAAGGGGCCCTCGATCACGCTGTCCCGCTCCCATCCCGGCCTCGTCAAGAAGCTCTTCGAGCTCGAGGTGCCCGAGATTGCGGACCGCAGCGTCGAGATCGTCGCGATCGCCCGTGAAGCCGGGCACCGCACGAAGATCGCGGTGCGCGCGAACGTCCCCGGCGTCAATGCCAAGGGCGCATGCATCGGCGAAATGGGTTCGCGCGTCCGCGCCGTCATGACCGAGCTCAACGACGAGAAGATCGACATCGTCGACTACAGCGACGATCCCGCGTCCTTCATCGCCAACGCGCTGTCGCCCGCGAAGGTGAAGTCCGTGAGCATCGTCGACGAGGGGGCCCGGTCCGCGCGCGTCCTCGTGCCGGACTATCAGCTCTCGCTCGCGATCGGCAAGGAGGGCCAGAATGCCCGCCTCGCCGCCAAGCTCACGGGTTGGCGCATCGACATCGCGTCGGACACCGCCGGGTAAAGGCCATCCCGGCCGGACACGGCGGGCAGGCGGTTTTTCGCCTCATCCGAGGCGGGCTATAGAATAGACAGGTCCGGGCGCGCGCCCGACGGCAAGAGACCAGGGGCAGCGGAACGTGCGGAGCAAGGCCGAACCACTGCGAACCTGCATCGGGTGCCGTCGGACTGCTCCCCGGGCAGAACTGCTCCGGTTGGTGCGGGACCCCGAGGACGCTCAACGTGTCGTCGTCGATCCGCGCCGCCGACTGCCTGGTCGAGGTGCTTGGCTGCATCCCGATCGGGCATGTCTGACGCAAGCCGTCAAACGCCGCGCGTTCCAACGCGCCCTCCGGGGTGCCGCGGACCACGAGGCCGTGGACGCCTTCGTCAGCTCCACCGCGCGGGCCTCCGTCCGCGCGGTCACCGTCCAAGCTGAAAGCGGGTCAGAAATCTGATGGAAACCCGATGAGTCCCCGTTCGATGAGCGCGTAGCGATGAACAAGTTGTTCCGCGCCGCCGACGGCCTCTCAGCACGCACCGTGTCTATGCGATCGGTGATCGCTGACGAGGCCTGCAGCAAGCAGTAGACGGTCCACGCCTGGCTCGGCGCGGACCGAGACAGGAGAAATGTGGCCAAGGTCCGCGTACACGAGCTCGCCAAGGAGCTCGGTATCACCTCTAAGGACGCACTCGCCAAGCTTCAGGAGCTCGGCGAATTCGTGCGTTCTGCGTCCTCGACGATCGAGGCGCCCGTCGTGAAGAAGCTTCGCGACGCCTATCCGTCCGGTGGCGCCAAGCCGGTCGCCGCGCGCACGTCTGGCGGCGCGCCGTCGGCCGTCCGCCCGTCCGCGCCCAAGCCCGCCCAGGCACCTGCCGCCGCCCCCGTGGCGTCGGTGCCGGCGCCGGCCCGCGCAGCAGATTCGGCTGGTTCGTCGATCAAGCCGGGTCCCGCGCGTCCAGCCGCGCCCCAGGCCCCGGCCCCGCGTCCCGCGGCCGAGTCGACTCGCCCGGCCTCGCGCCCGGCGGCGACGCCCGGTCCGCGCCCGGCGGCGACCCCCGGTCCGCGCCCGAGCGGGCCGCGTCCCGGCAACAACCCGTTCTCCTCCTCGCAGGGCATGCAGCGTCCCGGCCGTGAGGAGCGCGCTCCGCGCCCTGGCAACAACCCGTTCGCGACCTCGCAGGGCATGCCCCGACCCGGTTCGCGCGACGGCGACCGGCCAGGCGGCCCGCGTCCCGCCGGTTCGGGCGGTCCGCGGCCCGGTGGCACCTCGGGCATTCCGCGGCCCGGCGCCCCGCGCACCGGCGCTCCCCGCCCGGGCGGTCCTCGTCCGGCCGGGTCCGGCGGTCCGCGTCCCGGCGGCTCGGGCGGTCCTCGTCCGGGCGGCTCGGGCGGTCCGCGTCCGAACCCGGGCATGATGCCCGCACGCACCGAGCGTCCGCAGCCGGGCGCCCGTCCCGCCGGCACCGGCGGCCGCGGGCCCGGCCGTCCCGGGGGAGCCCCGGGCGGCGGCGGTCCCGCCGGCGGCGGCTTCGGCAAGGGCGGCCGCGGTCGCGGCGGCACCCAGGGTGCCTTCGGCAAGGGCGGCGCCGGTCGCGGCAAGCAGCGCAAGTCGAAGCGCGCGAAGCGCCAAGAGCTGGAGCAGATGAGCGCTCCGTCGCTCGGCGGCGTGTCGGTGCCGCGCGGCGACGGCGAAACGATCGTCCGTCTGCGCCGCGGCGCGTCCATCACGGACTTCGCGGAGAAGATCGACGCGAACCCGGCCTCGCTCGTCACGGTGCTCTTCCACCTCGGCGAAATGGCCACGGCCACGCAGTCGCTCGACGAGGAGACCTTCGGCGTTCTCGGCGAGGAGCTCGGCTACAAGATCCAGGTCGTCTCGCCGGAGGACGAGGAGCGCGAGCTGCTCGAATCCTTCGACATCGACCTCGACGCCGAACTGGAAGCCGAGACCGACGAGGACCTCGAGGTCCGCCCCGCGGTCGTGACCGTCATGGGCCACGTCGACCACGGCAAGACGCGCCTCCTCGACGCCATCCGCCACACCAACGTGGTCGAAGGCGAGCACGGCGGGATCACGCAGCACATCGGTGCGTACCAGATCTCGTTCGAACATGACGGCGATCCGCGCAAGCTCACCTTCATCGACACCCCGGGTCACGAGGCGTTCACCGCCATGCGTGCCCGCGGTGCTCAGGTCACCGACATCGCGGTGCTCGTTGTGGCCGCGGATGACGGCGTCATGCCGCAGACGGTCGAGGCGCTCAACCATGCGCAGGCCGCCGGTGTGCCCATCGTGGTCGCGGTCAACAAGATCGACAAGGAGGGCGCGAACCCCGACAAGGTGCGCGGCCAGCTCACCGAGTACGGCCTCGTGCCCGAGGAGTACGGCGGCGACACGATGTTCGTGGACGTCTCCGCGCGCCAGAACCTGCACATCGACGATCTCCTTTCGGCGGTCCTGCTCACGGCCGACGCGGCGCTTGACCTCCGCGCGAACCCGAACAAGGACGCGCGCGGTGTCGCGATCGAGGCCAACCTCGACCGTGGCCGCGGTGCGGTGGCCACGGTCCTCGTCCAGTCGGGCACGCTCCGCGTGGGCGACAACATGGTGGCGGGAACGGCCCACGGCCGTGTCCGCGCGATGTTCGACGAGGACGGCGAGCCGGTCGAGGTCGCGCTCCCGTCGCGTCCGGTCCAGGTCCTGGGCCTCTCCTCAGTCCCGCGGGCAGGCGACACGTTCCTCGTGACCGAGGACGAGCGCACGGCCCGCCAGATCGCGGAGAAGCGCGAGGCTGCCGAGCGCAACGCGCAGCTTGCGAAGCGCCGCAAGCGGATCAGCCTCGAGGACTTCGACAAGGCTGTGGCCGAGGGCAAGATCGACACCCTCAACCTCATCCTCAAGGGCGACGTGTCCGGTGCGGTCGAGGCCCTCGAGGACTCGCTGCTCAAGATCGACGTCGGCGAGGAGGTCCAGCTCCGCGTCATCCACCGCGGCGTCGGTGCCATCACCCAGAACGATGTCAACCTCGCGACGGTCGACAACGCGATCATCATCGGCTTCAACGTCCGCCCCGCGGAGCGTGTGGCCGAGCTCGCGGACCGCGAGGGCGTCGACATGCGGTTCTACTCCGTGATCTACGCGGCGATCGAGGACATTGAGCTCGCTCTCAAGGGCATGCTCAAGCCGGAGTACGAGGAGGTGCAGCTCGGCACGGCCGAGGTGCGCGAGATCTTCCGCTCCTCCAAGTTCGGCAACATCGCCGGCTCGATCGTCCGCAGCGGCATCATCCGCCGCAACTCGAAGGCACGCCTCCTCCGGGACGGCGTCGTCGTGGCCGAGAACCTCGCGATCGATTCGCTCAAGCGGTTCAAGGATGACGCGACCGAGGTCCGCGAGGGCTTCGAGTGCGGTATCGGCCTGGGGTCGTTCAACGACATCCAGCTCGAGGACGTCATCGAGACGTTCGAGATGCGCGAGAAGCCGCGCGTCTGACCGTGAGCGCCACGAAGGGGCCCCGCGTGCGCGGGGCCCCTTCCCCATCGGGCTTACAAGGCCCAGTCCGTTAGAAGGAGTTTCCCCATGGCCGATCCGGCACGCGCTGCGCGCTTGGCGCAGCGGATCAAGGTCGTCGTGGCCGAGGCACTGCGCAGGGCCGTCAAGGACGAGCGCGCCGAGGCGATCACGATCACCGACGCCCGCGTGACGAACGACCTGCAGCACGCCACCGTGTACTACACCGTGCTCGGCGATTCCGCGGCCCAGGAAGGCGCCCGCGAGGTCCTCGACGCCAAGAAGGGCGTCCTGCGCCGCGAGGTGGGCCGCAACCTCACGATCCGGCTCACGCCGACTCTCGAGTTCGTTGCCGACGAGGTTCCCGTGAACGCTTCCCACGTCGAAGACCTCCTGCGGCAGGCACGCGCCCGCGACGAGGAGGTGGCCCGCCTCGCGGCAGGTGCCCGGCACGCAGGCGACGCCGATCCCTACAAGAAGTCGGAGCCCCACGACGACGACTCGGAATACGAGTCCGAGTTCGACGGCGTCGACGTCGAGACCGAGTAGCCGAGCCCCGAACCCGGAGGGCTACGATGGGCCGCATGGACGAGGATTCCGTGCGCCGCCATCTTGAGCGTGCCGTCGAACTGGCCACGGCGAACGTCGCCGAGGGCGGCGGCCCGTTCGGCGCCGTCGTCGTCATGCCGGACGGGACGATGTTCGAGGGAACGAACCGCGTCACGCGGGACAACGATCCGACCGCGCACGCCGAAGTCGTCGCCATCCGGCGCGCCGCCGCCGGGACCGGCGACTTCGACCTCCACGGGGCCGTCCTCTATACGAGCTGCGAACCGTGCCCGCTGTGTCTTTCCGCGGCGCTGTGGGCCCGGGTCTCGGCTGTGTACTTCGCTGCCGACCGCCACGACGCGGCGGCCGCTGGCTTCGACGACGCGGCTTTCTACGAGTATTTCGACCGTGGCGACCGCAGCCTCATGCCGGTTGCCCGATCGGAGTTCGCCGAGAAGATGGCGCCCTTCGACGCCTGGGCCGCGTTCGAGGCCCGCATCGAGTACTAGCGCGGCGGGTACCGGTTCGCTCCATATACTGGGAGGCGTGCTTTCTGGACTCGTGATCGTCGACAAACCGCAGGGATGGACGAGCCACGACGTCGTCGGCCGCGTCCGCCGCTTGGCCGGAACCCGCAAGGTGGGCCATGCGGGAACGCTCGACCCCATGGCCACCGGTGTGCTCGTCGTCGGCATCAACCGCGCGACCCGGCTGCTCTCGTACATCGTGGGAACCTCGAAGACCTACACGGCCACCATCCGGCTTGGCCAGAGCACCGTGACGGACGACGCCGAGGGCGAGGTGCTCGCCGAGATGATCGCGGCCGCAGTCACTGAGGACCAGATCCGGGCGGCGGCCGAGCGACTCACGGGCGAGATCCTGCAGGTCCCGAGCAGCGTGAGCGCGATCAAGGTGGGCGGGCAGCGATCCTACGCGCGCGTGCGTGCGGGGGAGAGCGTCGAGCTCGAGTCGAGGCCCGTGACGGTCTACTCATTCGAGGTCCATGAGATCCGGCGTGAGCGCGGCGGACGAGTCCAGGACGTCGACGTGACGGTCCGCTGTTCGTCAGGCACCTACATCCGGGCGCTCGCGCGTGACCTCGGGGCCGACCTCGGGGTAGGCGGCCACCTCACCGCCCTTCGCCGCACGCAGGTGGGCCCCTACGACATCGCCGATGCTCGCACTCTCGACCAACTCGCCGACGACTTCTCGATCCTGCCGCTGGCCGACGCGGCGCGCGCCCTCTTGCCCTCGCGCGAGCTTACGGAGGCCGAGGCCGTCGAACTCTCGTTCGGGCGCCGCATCGCCGCCAGCGGGCGCGACGCGGTGACTGCTGCCTTCTCCCCGAGCGGCAACCTCGTGGCACTCCTCAAGGACGTGGGGCCGGCCGCCAAGCCCGAGCTCGTGTTCGCCGCGAGCGGGGATGACCAGAGCGGGAACCGACAGGAAGTCACAGGCGAGTGATCACCGACGCGTTCTTCTGGATCGGCGTCGTCGTGTGCGCTGTGTCCCTCCTCATCTGCCTCGTGGCGACCGTGACGAAGCGGTACCCGGGCGACGCCGCCATCATCTCCGTGGCCGCCGTCGAGCTCTTCCTCGTGGTCTTCGCCGTCGGCGCAGCGATCCGCCAGGGCGGCGGCCAGCCCGTGCGCGGCGAGCCGTGGGAGTTCTGGGGCTACGTGGCGACGGCCTTCGTCCTGCCGATCGCCGGATTCTGGTGGGCCGTGCTGGACAAGACCCGCTGGAGCAACGTGGTGCTTGCGGCAGTTCCGGTTACCGTGTTCGTGATGCTTTTTCGCATGGAGCAGATCTGGAATGGAGCGTTCTGAGGTGGCCGACAACACCGCGCCTGACATCGAGTACTCGCCGAGCTCGCGGGGCCGAGGGATCGGCCGCATCATCGTGGCCGTCTACGGGATCTTCGCGGTCTCCGCGTCCGCCCGCGCCGGCTACCAGATCCTCACCAAGTTCAGCGAGGCTCCCTTCGCCTACATCCTGAGCGCAGTCGCCGCCGTCGTCTACATCGTGGCGACGGTCGCCATGGCGAGGCGCGGCGTGCCCAGCTGGTACGTCACGCTCGGCGCAGTCCTCGTCGAACTCGTGGGCGTGCTCGTCGTCGGGACGCTCAGCATCCTCGCCCCGCAGGATTTCGCGCAGGACACCGTGTGGAGCGTCTACGGCCGGGGGTACGGCTTTGTGCCGCTGGTCCTGCCGTTCATCGGGCTCGCGTGGCTCTACACGAACCGGCCCCGCAAGGTCGAGCACGCGGCCGGCCGGTAAGGGCCCGGTACTGTAGGGGACGCGAGAGATTCGGCGACAGGGCGAGGACGATGGTGCACATATGGCGGGGGCTTGACGAGGTCCCCGGGGATTTCGGCCCGGCGGCCGTGACGGTCGGCAACTTCGACGGGGTGCACCGCGGCCACCAGCAGGTTCTCGCGCAGCTCTCGCGCACGGCCCGCGAGTCGGGGAGCAAGACCGTCGCCGTGACGTTCGACCCCCATCCGGCCCAAGTGCACCGCCCGGACACCGCCCCCGATCTCATCATGGGCATCGAGGACCGCATCTCCGTGCTGCTCGCCTACGGCCTCGACGCCGTGCTCGTGCTCCACTACACGCTTGAGTTCGCCCAGCAGAGCGCCGAGGAATTCGTCAAGAACGTGTTCGTCGACGGGCTCCGGGCGAGCGCTGTCGTCGTCGGCCATGACGTCCGCTTCGGCCGCGGCAACTCCGGCGACCTCGGCACGATGGAAGAGCTCGGCCGCAAGTACGGCTTCGACGTCGTGGTCGTCGAGGAGTTCACCGAGGCAGATTCTGCCCAACACGCGGAGCACACAGCAAGCGCTCCCGAGGCCGCCGAGGATGAGGACGACGGCGCGCAGCGGCGCTGCTCGTCGACCTGGGTCCGTGAGGCCCTCGACCGCGGAGATGTCCACACGGCCGCCGAAATCCTCGGACGCCCCCACGCGATGCACGGCGAAGTGGTGCATGGGGCGTCGCGCGGGCGCGCGCTCGGCTTCCCGACGGCCAACCTCGCGCACGATTCGATCGGCCACATCCCCGCCGACGGCATCTATGCGGGCTGGCTCGTCGACGCCGCCGGAACGCGCTGGCCGGCGGCCATCTCCGTGGGCTCGAATCCGACCTTCGCGGGCGTTGCCCGCCAGGTCGAGGCACACGTCCTCGACCGGCCCGACGAGGCCCCCGACGATTTCGACCTCTACGGCCAGAACGTCGTCGTCGAGTTCGTCGAGCGGCTCCGCGGCATGGTCGCGTACCGGGGGCCGGAGGCGCTCATCGAACAGATGAAAGTCGACGTGGATCAGGCTCGTCGGATTCTGGTGGGGGCCAAGCCCGGGGCCTAGAATCCCGCCATGAGCGAGTCACGAGCCTGGTTCCGCTGGGCCGCCGTCGCGATGATCGTCGGCGGGGCCGTCATGTTCCTCCTGCAGGCGGGGGAGCTCTTCGCATCCAACCGGACGGCCTACTTCGCGGCCGTCGGACCGGCGATCGGCGTCGCGCAGCTTCTCATCGCGTTCGGCTGCGTCGGGCTGTGGTCCGATCACGCTTTCGGGGGAGGCGTCCTCGCGCGGACGGGCCTCGCGCTCGCGATCGTGGGGCTCGCGCTCCTCGCGATCGGGAACATCTTCGAGCCGTTCGCCGACCTTGCGCTCTTCTTCGCGTCCGCGACCGTGGCGATTCCGATCGGATTCGTCCTCGCGGGGATCGCGGCGCTCAGGAGCCGCACGTGGCACGGGTGGGAGCGCTTCGTCCCGCTCGGCGTCGGCGTCCTGCCTTTCGTGATCCTCCCCGTGTACGCGGCGGGCAGCGCCGCGGGCGAATTCGCGGTGGGGGTGTGGGGGCTCGCGTTCGTGCTCCTCGGGTGGGCCGAGCTGCGCGAGCCGCCGCTGCAGCCCATCGGGGTCTCCGGGCGGCCACGGGACCGCCGATCCCGTTAGCCTGAGTCGGTGACCGATCTCACAGAGAACACTCGCGCGCTCGAGGACGGCATCGTCCGCGACCTCGCGGGCCGCATGACCTACAGCGGCTACCTCCAGCTCGACCGCCTCCTGAGCGCCCAGCACCCGGTGAGCGTGCCCGAGCATCACGACGAGCTCCTGTTCATCATCCAGCACCAGACCACCGAGCTGTGGCTCAAGCTCGTGCTCCACGAGCTTCGGAGTGCGTGCGCGTGGCTGCGCGAGGACAACCTCGGCGCGGCGCTCAAGGCCATCGCGCGCGTCAAGCACATCCAGAAGACGCTCACCGAGCAGTGGAGCGTCCTCGCGACCCTCACGCCGCACGAATACGCCCAGTTCCGCGGCTTCCTCGGCCACGCGTCCGGCTTCCAGTCGGGTCAGTACCGCTCCGTCGAGTTCATCCTCGGCAACAAGAACGCGGACATGCTGCCGATCTTCGACTCCGAGCCCGAGATGCGCGCGCAGCTCGCGGATCTCCTCGACGCTCCGAGCCTGTACGACGAGTTCCTGCGGTATCTCAAGCGGCAGGGCTACGCGGTTCCGGCCGCGGTGCTCGAGCGGGATGTGCGCGTGGCGCATTCGTTCTGCGACGCGCTCGTGCCGCTCTTCAAGGACATCTACGACCACGCCGAGCAGCACTGGTCCGCTTATGAGACGTGCGAGGAGCTCGTGGACCTCGAAGACAACTTCCAGCTCTGGCGCTTCCGGCACCTTAGGACGGTCCAGCGCACGATCGGCATGAAGACGGGCACGGGCGGATCGAGCGGCGTCGGCTTCCTCCGCAAGGCCCTCGAGCTCACGTTCTTCCCCGAGCTCTTCGCCGTGCGCACGGAAATTGGGCGCACGGAAATTGGGCGCACTGACGCCGCGGTGGCACCATGAGCGGCGGCAGGCTCATCCACGGCTGGGACGAGGCCTGGCTCGACGAGCCGATGGCCCTGGGCGACCGGATCGAGGCCGCCTGCCTCGGCTCGGCTGCTGGCCAGACACTGCGCGGGATCGCGGCGGTCCGCGAGGAATTAGAGCGCGCGGACCTGACGCGCGCAGTTTGATAGAATCTTCGGTGGCCCTCGCTGCAGTCCGTGGCGGCCTGGGCCGCGCCGGTCTCCGCTCCACAGGCGAAGGAGCCGGTGTTCCCCGAGGACGCAGCGTCCTGCGGGCCGCACGGCACGACACGAGAGGTACCGAGCTCAATGGCTTTGGATCCCGCCGTCAAGCAGGCGATCATCAAGGAATATGCGACGAAGGAAGGCGACACCGGGTCCCCCGAGGTCCAGATCGCCGTTCTCACGAAGCGCATCAAGGACTTGACTGAGCACATGAAGCAGCACAAGCACGACTTCCACACGCAGCGCGGCCTCCTCGCGCTCGTCGGTCGTCGCAAGCGGATGCTCGCCTACCTGCACGACACCGACATCGAACGCTACCGTTCGCTCATCGAGCGTCTCGGCCTGCGCCGGTAGTCTTGAAGCGGCCCGCCTCTTCTGAAGGAAGCGGCGGGCCGCTCAGCACATCCGTGTCCGACTAGTTATCCAGCCCCTTCGGAGCCGCCGGCAATCAGCGGTCCTCGGTAGTGGCCTTTGCGGGCGGCTTCGCACCGCGCCAAGGGCCTCGATCGAAGACCGGGTTCCCGCCGCCTCCGCCAGACAACGAAATGGAGGTGGCTCTCCCATGGAGGGTCCCGAGATCCAGTTTGCCGAGGCCGTCATCGACAACGGCCGCTTCGGCCAGCGCGTCGTGCGCTTCGAGACGGGCCGCCTGGCCAAGCAGGCCGCCGGCGCCGCGATGGCGTACATCGACGACGAGACCGCGCTGCTCTCCGCGACGACGGCCGGCAAGGCCCCGCGCGAGGGCTTCGACTTCTTCCCGCTCACGGTCGATGTCGAGGAGCGCATGTACGCCGCGGGCCGCATCCCCGGCTCGTTCTTCCGCCGCGAAGGCCGCCCGTCCACGGACGCGATCCTCGCGTGCCGCCTCATGGACCGTCCGCTGCGCCCCGCGTTCGTCAAGGGCCTCCGCAACGAGGTCCAGGTCGTCGTGACCGTCCTCTCGATCAACCCGGACGAGCTCTACGACGTCGTCGCGATCAACGCCGCGTCGATGTCCACGCAGCTCGCGGGTCTCCCGTTCTCGGGCCCGATCGGCGGCGTGCGCGTTGCGCTCGTCCACGACGCCGAAGGCTCGCAGTGGGTCGCGTTCCCGAAGCACTCGCAGCTTGAGAACGCGACGTTCGACATGGTCGTGGCCGGCCGTATCGCGGGCGACGATGTCGCCATCATGATGGTCGAGGCCGAGGCCACCGACAACTCGTGGAACCTCATCAAGAACGAGGGCGCGACCGCCCCCACCGAGGAGATCGTGGCCGAGGGCCTCGAGGCCGCGAAGCCGTTCATCCGCGCGCTGTGCGAGGCCCAGCAGGATCTCGCCGACCGCGCCGCAAAGCCGACGAGCGAGTTCCCGGTGTTCCTCGACTACGAGCAGGACGCCTACGACGCCGTCGAGGCCGCTGCCGCGGAGCGCCTCGCCCAGGTCTTCAGCATCGCGGACAAGCAGGAGCGCGAGGCCGCCTCGGACGCGCTCAAGGACGAGGTTCTCGGCGGGCTCGCGGGCCAGTTCGAGGGCCGCGAGAAGGAACTCTCCGCGGCGTTCCGCTCGGTCACGAAGAAGGTCGTGCGCCAGCGCATCCTCCGCGATCAGGTCCGCATCGACGGCCGTGGCCTCACGGACATCCGCCAGCTCACCGCCGAGGTCGAGGTGCTCCCGCGCGTCCACGGCTCGGCGATCTTCGAGCGCGGCGAGACGCAGATCCTCGGCGTGACGACGCTCAACATGCTCAAGATGGAGCAGCAGATCGACTCGCTCTCGCCCGAGACGCACAAGCGGTACATGCACAACTACAACTTCCCGCCGTACTCGACGGGTGAGACGGGCCGCGTTGGCTCGCCGAAGCGCCGCGAAATCGGCCACGGCGCCCTCGCCGAGCGCGCGCTCGTGCCCGTGCTCCCGTCCCGCGAGGAGTTCCCGTACGCGATCCGCCAGGTGTCCGAGGCCCTCGGCTCCAACGGCTCGACGTCCATGGGCTCTGTGTGTGCCTCGACCCTCTCGCTGCTCAACGCGGGCGTTCCGCTCAAGGCGCCCGTCGCGGGCATCGCAATGGGCCTCGTCTCCGACGAGGTCGACGGCCAGACCCGCTACGCGGCCCTCACCGACATCCTCGGTGCCGAGGACGCGTTCGGCGACATGGACTTCAAGGTCGCCGGCACGAGTGAGTTCGTCACGGCCATCCAGCTCGACACGAAGCTCGACGGCATCCCGGCCTCGGTCCTCGCCGCCGCGCTCAAGCAGGCCCGCGAGGCGCGCCTGCACATCCTCTCGGTCATCAACGCCGCGATCGAGGGCCCGGACGAGCTTTCCGAGTTCGCGCCGCGCATCATCGCGATCAAGATCCCCGTGGACAAGATCGGCGAGGTCATCGGCCCCAAGGGCAAGATGATCAACCAGATCCAGGAGGACACGGGCGCGGACATCTCGATCGAGGACGACGGCACCGTGCTCATCGGTGCGACCGACGGCTCCTCGGCCGAGGCCGCGCGCGCCGCGATCAACGCGATCGCGAACCCGCAGCTGCCCGAGGTCGGCGAGCGCTACCTCGGCACGGTTGTGAAGACGACGACGTTCGGCGCGTTCGTCTCGCTCACGCCGGGCAAGGACGGCCTCCTGCACATCTCCGAGCTGCGCAAGCTCGCGGGCGGCAAGCGCGTGGACAACGTCGAGGACGTCGTCTCGGTGGGCCAGAAGGTCCAGGTCGAGATCACGAAGATCGACGACCGCGGCAAGCTCTCGCTCGCCCCGGTGATCGAAGAGGGCGCAGAGTCCGCTGCGGCTCCGGCGGAGGCGGCGGTCGAGGCCGCCGACGCGTAGCCCATGGCAAGCGTTGCCTTGCCGCTGACCTCCGGCCAGCTCGTGGACGGCGAACCGTCGTCGACCACGATCTTCGGGCAGGATGGGGGCGCCCTCGTGCGCCGCTCCATCCTGCCCGGGGGCGTCCGCGTCCTCACGGAGGCGATGCCGGGCCAGAGGTCGGCGTCGATCGGCTTCTGGGTCGGGGTCGGGTCGCGTGACGAGGCCTCCGGCCAGCACGGCTCGACCCACTTCCTCGAGCACCTGCTCTTCAAGGGCACCCGGCGGCGCACGGCCCTCGAGATCGCCTCGGCGTTCGACGAGGTCGGCGGCGAGTCCAACGCGGCCACGGCCAAGGAGAGCACGTGCTACTACGCACGCGTGCTCGACACCGATCTGCCCATGGCGATCGACGTCATCGCGGATATGGTCACGTCCGCGGTCCTCGATCCGGACGAGCTCGAGCAGGAGCGCGACGTCATCCTCGAGGAGATTGCGATGGACGGCGACGATCCGACCGACGTCGCCCACGAGCACTTCGTCGCGGCGGTTCTCGGCGAGCATCCCCTGGGGCGGCCCATCGGCGGCACGCCCGAGGCGATCCGCGCCGTCGCCCGCGACTCCGTGTGGGAGCACTACCGGCGCTACTACCGGCCCTCGGAGCTCGTCGTCACCGCGGCGGGCGGGCTTGAGCACGACGTCGTGTGCCGGCTTGTGCTCGACGCGCTCGCCGCGGCGGGCTGGCAGCTCGACGACGGCGCGGCGCCCGTTCCGCGGCGTTCGACGGCGGCGGCCGCGATCGCGGGTCGCCCCGGATTGACGGTCGTGAAGCGGCAGGTCGAGCAGGCCAACGTCATTGTCGGCTGCCCGGCGCTCACGGCGACGGACCCGCGCCGCTACGTCATGAGCGTCCTCAACGCCGTGCTGGGCGGCGGCATGTCCTCGCGTCTGTTCCAGGAGATCCGCGAGAAGCGGGGCCTGGTCTATTCGACCTACTCGTTCGCGTCTGCGTACGCCGATGCGGGCTATTTCGGCATGTACGGCGGCTGCGCGCCTGCGAAGGTCCCCCAGGTCCTTGCACTCATGGACTCCGAGCTCGCGAAGCTCGCCGAGCATGGTGTGACCGACGAGGAACTCCGCAAGGCCGTGGGCCAGCTCTCGGGCGGAATCGTCCTCGCGCTCGAGGACACAGGTTCGCGCATGTCCCGCCTAGGCCGTGCCGAGCTCGTCTCGGGCGAGTTCCAGGACGTCGACGAGACCCTCTCGCAGATCCGCGCCGTGACCGCCGAACAGATCCGCGAGCTTGCGGCACAGCTCGCCGCAGCGCCGCGCACGGTCACCGTCGTGGGGCCGTTCGAGGAGACCGAGACGTTCGCGATGGAGCTCTAGCTCAGGACATCCTTAGTGGTGAACCGGCCGTACGCGAGCGCGCCGAAGAGCGCGACGTAGCCGAGCTGCAGGACCGCGTTCTCCCCGAACGAGGTCCACGCGATGGGCTGCCTCAGAAGATCCGCGAGGGCGAGCCACTTGTCGGTGAAGAGCCATGGGTGGAGCCAGTCGAGCTGGTCGAGGGCGTCGAGCACCTGGGAGACGACGGCGAGCACGACCGTCGCGGCCATGGCCCCCACCGGGACGCTCGTCATGGTCGATGCGAAGAGCCCGATGGCCGAGAGGCCGAGGAGCGAGACCGTGACGTACCCGGCCATGAGCAAGAGCCGGGCGAAGGCCTCGGCGGGGCTGACCGTGTCCCCCGAGAGGAGTGTCGCCTGACCGAGCGGGAACAGGATCGCGCCCGTGACGGTGCCCCCGATGACGACGGACAATGCGGCCGCGGCGCAGAACACGACAGACCCGAGATACTTCACGACGAGCAGCCGGACGCGGCCCGTGGGCGCGGCGAGCAGGTAGCGCAGGGTTCCGAGGCCGGCCTCGCCCGCGATCGTGTCACCCGCGACGACGCCTACGGTGAGCGGGAGGAACAGGGGGGTGCTCACAATGAGGGCGACGACGCCGACGAAGAGCCCGTTGTGGGTGACCTGGTCGAGGAAGGCGGGCCCGCGGCCGCTCGGCGGCCCCTTGGGCGAGAACTTCACGGCGAGCCCGATGAGCACGGGGACGGCCGCGAGGGCCGCGAGCATCGCCCACGTGCGCCACCGGCGGAACAGCACGGAGAGCTCGGACGCGAAAAGCCTCGCGCCCAGTGGCGGCCTCGCGAGCGTCAAGGTCACGCCCTGCGGAGTCTCACTCTGCGACATCGAATCCCTCCCCGGTGAGCTCGACGAACCGCTCCTCGAGGCTCGCCGTCGCGGCCGAGAAGCCGCGTACCCGCACGCCCGCCGCGACGAGCGCGGCGACGACGTCCTCGGGGGCGGGCACGCCGTCGTCGGACGACGAGGAGAGGGGGGCGGCAGCGACGACCGTCCCGGGCGCCGAGCGTTCAGGCGCGAGTCCGAGCCGCTCGAGCACGCTCGCCGCCTCGGCGGCATCCGGGGTGCGGACCTCGATCCGCGGCCGCGCGGCGTCGCGGAGCTCGTCGAGCGGTCCCTGTGCGACGAGTTTCCCCGCCCTCAGCACGGCCGCGTGGGTGCAGATCTGCTCGACCTCTGCGAGGAGGTGGCTTGAGACGAAGACGGTCGTTCCGTCGTCGGCGAGGGAGCGGATGAGGCTGCGGACCTCGCGGGTGCCCTGCGGGTCGAGGCCGTTCGTGGGCTCGTCGAGCACGAGGAGTTCACGCGGCGCGAGCAGCGCCGCAGCGAGGCCGAGCCGCTGCTTCATGCCGAGCGAGTAGGCGTGGACGCGCTTGTGGGCGGCGTGGCCTAGGCCCACGCGGTCGAGGGCCGCTGACACGCGGGCGTCGCGCGTCGTGGCGGACGCCCGCAGGTCCGCGGTGTCGAGGCGGCGCAGGTTAGATGCGCCGCTCAGAAAGGGGTAGAAGGCAGGCCCCTCGACGAGCGCCCCGACTCTCGGAAGCACAGCCATGACCTTGGCCGGGATCTCCTCGCCGAGGACTTCGACGCGCCCCGCGCTCGGGCTGACGAGCCCGAGGAGCATGCGGATCGTCGTCGTCTTCCCCGAGCCGTTGGGACCGAGGAAGCCGAAGACGGCGCCGCGCGGCACTTCGAGGTCGAGCTGGTCGACGGCGGTGTGGCGGCCGAAGCGTTTTGTGAGGCCGGACGTCCTGATGGCGGTCACGGGGCCGCCACGTCAGTGGGCCGCTGCGGCGATGAGCGTCGAGGCCGGGACGGCGCCGACGAGGACCCGCCCGTCATTCGTGATGAGGATGTTCACGAGCGACGAGGAAAGCAGGCGGCCGGCTGGCACGGGCGCCGCGAGCTGCTTCACGATCGGCTGGTCGATGAAGCCTGCTGGCACCTTCGCGGCGGGAATGACGACGACGGCGTCCCAGCCCTTGCCGGACATCGCAGCCGGCCCGGTGGTCGGCTTGGGAGTCGGCGCGGCGGTGGGCTTGGGCGACGAGGACGCGCCGGGCTCGCCCGCGGGCGGCGTCGGGAGAGGCTTCTGGGTGACGGTCGCGCCGGGCGGGGGAGCGAACGCGAAGACCGACGGGTCCGGTGCGGCAAGGTCCAGCTGCGTGAACGCCGCGTGGAACGCCGGATCGGCCTGACCCTTCGCGTAGACGTCGACCGCAAGCGGCATGCCTGTGCTGGCCTCGACCGCGATCTGAACCGAGCCGACCAGCGTGCCCGAGCTCTTCGGCGTGAGAACGAGCACGTACGCGCTATGGCCGGCCACGGACTTGGGGTTCCCGAGCGTCACCGAAGTGCTCGGGTCGGCCGCCGCGAGGAAGCGCTGGGCGAGCGCGTCCGGGGTGAGGGCGGAACCGTTCGGGGCGGTCGGAGCGGCGCCGTCGGGGGTCTTCTCGCCCGCGGGAAGCGTCGTGTGGGTCACCGCGTTGGACTTCGAGTCGAACGTCCAGAAGTCGTTTCCGTTGCGGATCGCGTCACGCTCGGCGAGCTGGTCGATGACTTGGAGGCGGAACTTGGTCGGCCCGTCCGCGTAGACGCGGGCCGTGTGGGCGGTCGTGAGGAGTTCGAGGAGGCTGGCCGCGGAGCCGAGGGACGAGCTCGCGGTGGCTGGCCCGAGGGCCTGGGACGGGATCGACGGGAGGCCGAGGTCCGCGCGCTCCTCGAGCGTTCCCGAGAACTGGCGGGTCGTGTGCGAGGCCACCAGGGCGAGCACCTGCTCTGCCGTCGCGGGCGGAGGCGGGCTCACGGCGACGGCGCCGCCAGCGAGCGCGGCGATCGCGACGACGGCCGGCACGGCAGCCGCGGGGAGCCATCTCGTCCAGATTCGCTTCATGACGACCTCCAGAGGGGATTCTGCCTCCACGCTACGCCTGGCCCGGCGCGGTGTCGTCATCCCGTGGTAGTAGCCTGCTCTCGCCCGGAGATGAGGGTGCTACCCGCCTGCGAACGGCGGGAGGACATCCACGGTGTCCCCGTCCTCGAGCGTCCGCTCGGAATCCTTCGCCGCGATCTCGTTGACGAGGAACGAGCAGCGGCGGAGCACGTCGCCGAGCTCGGGTGCCCCGGGCTCCGGGACGCGGACGACGGCGCTCGCGGCCTTGAGCGCGAGCGCGAGGGTCGCGCCGTCGGGCAGTTCGAGGTGTTCCGACTCGACGCCTGCGGCGGCCCGGGCCGCGGCGTAGTACCGCACGGTGATGACCACGAACGCGTCAGCCCCCGATCGCGCTCATCGTGCGGTCGGGCTGGACGAAGTCCGCGGCGCCGAGGCCCGTGTGGTCCATGCCGTGGGCGCGCGGCTTGAGCCACATCGCGTCCTGCCAGCGCGAGGCGATCTCGGCGTCGCTCGCGCCCGAGCGCAGCAGCTCGCGCAGATCCACTTCCTCGTGGGAGAAGAGGCAGCTCATGACCTTGCCCTCGGCCGTGAGGCGGGTCCGCTTGCAGTCCGCGCAGAACGGTTCGGTGACGGAGGCGATGATGCCGACGGTGCCCAGGATCTCGTCGGTGTCCTGGCGCCGCACCTCGAAGCGCTCGGCGGGGGCGCCGTCGCGCGCCCTCGGGTCGGGGGAGAGCCGGAAGCGTTCGCCGAGGAGCTCGCGCACCTCCGCCGCCGTGACCATGCCCTCGCGAGTCCAGCCGTGGTCGGCGTCGAGCGGCATCTGCTCGATGAAGCGCAGCTCGTAGCCCCGCTCGAGGCACCACGCGAGGAGATCCGCGGCGCCGTCGTCGTTGATTCCCCGCATGAGCACGGAGTTGATCTTGATCGGCCCGAGGCCTGCGGCGTCGGCGGCCTCGATCCCGGCGAGCACCCGGTCGAAGAACGGCCGGCGCGTGAGCTGGGCGAACGTCTCGGGGTGCAGGGTGTCGAGCGAGATGTTGATGCGCGTGAGCCCGGCCGCCTTGAGCGGCGCGGCCTTCCGGTCGAGGCCGACTGCGTTGGTCGTGAGCGCGATCGGCAGCTCAGGGTGCGCCGCGCGCAGCGCTGCGACGATCTCGACGACATCAGCGCGCACGAGCGGTTCGCCGCCCGTGAGGCGCAGCTCCCGTACGCCCAGGCTGTCGACGCCGATTCCGACGAGGCGCACGATCTCCGCGGCCGTGAGCACGGCGTCTTTGACGAGCCACGGGAGGCCTTCGGCGGGCATGCAGTACGAGCAGCGCAGGTTGCACTTGTCGGTGAGCGAGAGCCGCAGATCGGTCGCGACCCGGCCGTAGCGGTCCCTCAGCCCTTCGAATCGGGGTCGGTTCCCCAGAACCTGCGGGATGCCGAGCTGGACAGTCATAGATCTACGGTACGCCAGCGGACCTATTCTGGACCCATGGGAGCAATTGGGCCCCGACAGGCCGAGCTCGCGCAAAGCCATCCTCTGCGCCACCTCAACTGGTGGGCATCCGCGGCGGGGGTGCTCTCCGCCGTCGCCGGCGTCCTCACGGGAGAGCTCCTCGCAGGCGTCGCGAGCCCGTCGCTGAGCCCCGTCTCGGCGGTCGCCGGCGCAGTCGTGGACTTCGCGCCGCCAGCGGCCAAAGAGTGGGCCATCCAGACCTTCGGCACGGGGGACAAGGCGTTCCTCGTGACGGCCATCGCCGTCGTCCTCGTCGCCTTGGGGGCCGCCGCAGGCCTTCTCGAGCTGCGTCGGCCCGGCTTCGGTGCGGCCCTCGCGGCCCTGATCGGCGTCGTGGGGGTTGTGGCCGTCGCGACCCGGTCGCTCGTGAGCGCGCTCGCGGTCGCGTGCGCGATCGCCGCAGGCATCGTCGCGGCCGCCATGATCCACTGGCTCGTGCGGCGCCTCCGCACTGACGCGCTCGAACCGCCCCCGGCCGACGGCGCGGCGGGATGGGGCCTGTCCCGCCGGAGGTTCGTCCGCGCACTCGCGGGGAGCGCCGCCGTCGTCGCCCTCGGAGCGGTCGTCACGGCGGTGGTGCGCGGGACGTCGCTCGCGGCCAGCGCGGCCCGCGAGGCGCTTCGCCTGCCCTCGCCCGCGTCCTCGGCGCCTCCGATCCCCCCGGACGCCGCTGTCGGCGTCGACGGGATCACGCCCCTCGTCACCCCCAACCGCGACTTCTACCGCATCGACACGGCGCTCGTCGTGCCGTCCGTCGACCCGGGCGGCTGGAAGCTGGACGTCACGGGCCTCGTCGACGAGCCCGTGTCGATCACCTGGCAGGAGCTCGTGTCGCAGCCGCTCATAGAGCGCCATGTGACGATCGCGTGCGTGTCCAACACGGTCGGGGGCAACCTCATCGGGAACGCCCGGTGGCTCGGCTGGCCGGTCCGCGAGCTCCTTGCCCGGGCGCGGCCGCGGGCCGGGGCGGACATGGTGCTTTCCCGCAGCGTCGACGGCTTCACGGCCGGGACCCCGCTCGAAATCCTCATGGACCCGAGCGTGGATGCGATGCTCGCGATCGGGATGAACGGCGAGCCCCTCCCTGCCGAGCACGGCTTCCCCGTGCGCATGATCGTGCCGGGACTGTACGGCTTCGTCTCGGCCACCAAATGGATCACCGAGCTCAAGGTCACGACGTTCGCTGCGGACAAGGCGTATTGGAGCACGCGCGGCTGGTCCGATCACGGGCCGATCAAGACTGCCTCCCGTATCGATGCCCCGCGGGACGGTGCGCGCGTCACGGCGGGGACCGTCACGCTGGGCGGGGTCGCATGGGCCCAGCACCGGGGGATCTCGCGCGTCGAGGTCAAGGTCGACAACGGCGACTGGCTGCCCGCACGGCTCGGAACCGGGATCTCGCGGGACACGTGGTACCAATGGTCGGCGACGGTTCAGCTTTCGCCGGGACGCCACGTCGCGACCGTGCGGGCGATGGACGGCACCGGCGCGCTGCAGGCGGAGCAGGTCGCGCCGCCGCCGCCGGATGGAGCCACCGGATACCACAGCATCACGATCGAGGCAGGAGCCTGATACATGGGGAGAAGCGTTTCCGCGCACCGCGCTGCGATCCGCGGACTGCTGGCGCCGCTCGCCGCCCGCGAACCCGAAGTGCGTGCGCTCGTCGACGCGCTGGGCCTTGCCCTGGCCCGTGACGTCGTAGCCCCCGTGAGCCTTCCGCCGTTCGACAACTCCCAGATGGACGGCTTCGCGGTGCGCACCGCCGATTTCCGCGATCCGGACGTCGCCACCGGCGGCGAGGGGGCGCGCGACGGCGCAGGAGGGCTCCGTGCTTTCTCGCTTGCGGCGTCGATCCCCGCCGGCGCCGTGCCCGGGCCCCTTTCCGCCGGGCAGGCCGCGCCGATCATGACGGGAGCCATGATGCCCGAGGGGGCCGACGCCGTCGTGCCCGTCGAGCACGCCGTGCCGCCGCGGTTTCCCGGGCCGTCGCCACTCGGCTCGGCAGATCCAGTCCTCCTTCCTGAGATCAAGCCAGGCACGTTCGTGCGGCTCGTCGGAAGCGATGTCGCGGAGGGCGCCGTCGTCCTCGCGGCGGGAACACGTCTCGGCCCGGCCCAGCTCGGCCTCGCGGCTGGGCTCGGCCTCACGGAGGTGAGTGTATGGCGGCCGCTGCGCGTCGCCGTCGTGAGCACGGGCGCCGAACTCGCCGAGCCCGGCGCCGTGCTGGGCCTCGGTCAGATCCACGATGCGAACGGCACGCTCCTCACCGCGGCCTTGCGCGAGGCGGGGCTCGACGCGCGGGCGACGGCGGTGCGCAGCGACGAGCCGGCCGCCCTCCGCGAAGCGCTCGACGACGCCGCGACGTGGGCCGAGCTGGTCGTGACGACCGGCGGGGTCTCGAAGGGTGCCTTCGAGGCGACGAAGCTCGCGCTCGCGGACGATCCCGTCGAGTTCGTGCACCTCGCGATGCAGCCCGGCGGGCCCCAAGGCCTCGGCACGGTCCACGGGGTGCCGTTCCTCGGGTTCCCCGGCAACCCCGTGAGCTGCTGGGTCTCGTGGGAGGTCCTTCTGCGTCCTGTCCTGGCGGAGCTGCTCGGCGCGCCGGCGCCGCGGCGCCGGATCGTCCTTCCGCTCGCCGAGCCGCTCGATTCGCCCGCCGGGAAGCTCCAGGTGCGGCGCGCGCGGGTCGACGGCGGTGCCGTCGCCCTCGTCGGCGGCCCTGGGTCGCATCTCCTCGGCGCCCTCGCCGCGTCGGACGCCCTCGTTCTGGTCCCCGAGGACGTGACCGACCTGCCCCCCGGGGCCAACGTGGAAGTATGGCTGCTGTGAACGATCCTGTGAACGACCCCCAAGCTGCCGCTCGCCTCACCCACGTGCGATCCGACGGGAGCGCGCACATGGTCGACGTGAGCGTCAAGCCCGAGACGACCCGCGAGGCCACGGCCCAGGCGGTTCTGCGCACAACCCGCGAGGTGCTCTCGCTCCTCGCCGAGGGGGGGCTGCCCAAGGGCGACGCCCTCGCCGTCGCCCGCGTCGCGGGCATCCTCGCCGCCAAGCGGACGTCCGATCTCATCCCGCTGTGCCATCCGCTCCCCATTTCCAAGGTCACGGTGGACTTCGAGCTCGAGATGGACGCCGTGCGGGTCATTGCGACCGTCAAGACCCGCGGCGTGACCGGCGTCGAGATGGAGGCGCTCACAGCGGCGAGCATCGCGGCGCTCGGCGTGTACGACATGGTCAAGGCGGTTGACCGGCAGGCCGTCATCTCGGATGTGAGGGTGCTCGCGAAGAGCGGCGGCAAGAGCGGCGACTGGGCGCTCGGCGCCGGGACAGGGGCTGGCGAGTGACGCGCCGTGCCGGCATCGTCATCGCGTCGACGCGGGCCGCGACCGGCGTGTACGAGGACCTCTCCGCGCCCGTCATCGCCGACTGGCTCGCCGAGCACGGGTTCGACGTCATCCCCGCCGCCGTCGTGCCGGACGGCCCCTCGGTCGGGGCAGCCATTCGGGCGCTCCTGGCCCTGGAGCCGTCCGTCGTCGTGACGAGCGGCGGCACGGGCCTCAGCCCAGACGACGCGACCCCCGAAGAGACCCTTCCGCTCCTCGACCGCGAGATCCCCGGGATCATGGAGGCGATCCGGAGCGCGGGCGCGGCCAAGACGCCCCTTGCCGCACTGAGCCGCGGGCACGCCGGAACCGCGGGCAAGACGTTCCTCGTGAACCTCCCAGGCTCGCCGTCCGGCGTCATGGACGGGCTCTCGGTGCTCGACCCGATCATCGCTCACCTGTGCGACCAGCTGGAGGGCAACCATGGCCACTGAGATCATCCACGCGTCCATCTCCTCCGACCCGCTCGACGAGGCTGTCGCCCGCCACGCGGTCGACGCGCCCGACGCGGGCGCCGTCGTCGCCTTCTCCGGGATCGTGCGGGACCACGACGGGGGACGAGGCGTCCTCCGCCTCTCCTACACGGCCCATCCCACCGCCGAGGCGACACTGCGCGGCGTCGTCGACGCCGTCGTCGCGGAACACCTTGAGCGCTTCGGGCCGTCGGAGCGCGCGATGCGGGTGTGGATCGCCCACCGCATCGGGGATCTGGGCGTCGGGGATGTCGCGTTCGCGTGTGCCGTCTCGTCGGCCCATCGCGGCGAGGCCTTCCGCCTGTGCTCCGACCTCGTCGACCGGGTCAAGGCCGAAGTGCCGATCTGGAAGGAGCAGTTCTTCGACGACGGCGGGAAGGAGTGGGTCGCGGCGCTCGGATAGGCTTGACCCCATGGCAGAACGACTTCCCGTGGCAGTGCTGGGCGCGAACGGACGCATGGGTTCCGAGGCTGTGAAGGCCGTCACGGCGGCGCCGGACATGGAGCTCGTCGCAGCACTGGGCCGGAGCGATTCGCTCGAATCGATCGTCGACGCCGGAGCCCGCTACGTTGTGGACCTCACCGTCCCGGATTCGACCGAGGCGAACGTCCGCTTCGCCGTCGAACACGGCCTCCACGCCGTCGTCGGCACGACAGGCTGGACGGCCGAGCGCCTCGAATCGCTCCGGAGCCTGCTCGCTGGGAATCCCGGCGTCGGTGTGCTCATTGCGCCGAACTTTGCGCTCGGGTCGGTGCTCGCAAGCGCCTTCGCGGCGAAGGCCGCGCGCTATTTCGAGTCCGTCGAGATCATCGAGCTCCACCACCCGGACAAGGTCGACGCCCCGTCCGGCACGGCTGTGCGCACCGCACAGCTCGTCGCGGCGTCGCGCGCTGGGGCCGGCGTCGCGCCGTCGCCCGATGCGACCCAGACAGCGCTCGACGGCGCACGGGGCGCCGACGTCGACGGCGTGCGCGTCCACTCAGTGCGGCTCCGCGGACTCGTCGCCCATCAGGAGGTCCTCCTCGGCGGCCCGGGAGAGCAGCTCACGATCCGCCACGACTCCTTCGACCGTGCCTCCTTCATGCCGGGGGTCCTCCTCGGCCTGCGATCCGTTGCCGCGCATCCCGGGCTGACTGTCGGCCTCGACGGCTATCTCGATTTGGGGCTGTGACCGGATGGAATGGCTCAAGGCGCATCGCACCAAGCTGTGGGTCGGGGGAGTCGCCCTCCTGCTCGTGTTCTACCTCGTGCTGACCTTCAATCGGGCGATTCTCCTGCTTGCCGACCCGCAGCCCATCGCCAAGGCGATTGGCGCTGGGTACCTCGTGCTGCCGATCATCGGAGCGTGGGCGCTCGCACGGGAGATCATGTTCGGAGCGGGCCTTGAGCGGCTGGGCCGCGAGCTCGACGCCGAGGGAGGTCTCCCCGAGGACAACCTTCCCAGGACGCCCGGTGGGCGCATTGTCCGTGCGGCCGCCGACGCCGAGTTTCCCGCCTTCCAAGCCGGTGTCGAAGCTGCGCCGAGCGACTGGCGCTCGTGGTATCGCCTCGGCCTCGCCTACGACGCCTCCGGGGATCGCAAGCGCGCCCGCGCCGCGATGCGGCGCGCGATAGCCCTGCACCGAACCAGCGTCTGACTCGAGGCATCCACCCGGGTTGCTAGACTGCCGGAAGACCCAACGATCCGCACCGATCTTGGGCACTGTCGCATATTCGCACCGGTGGTTGTTTTTTGGGGGGAATCAATGGCGCTGCGCCGTGTTCTGTTGTCTTTGCTGCCTGTCGGGCTTCTCGTCCTCGTGTTCACGCTCGCGGGATGCAGTGGGCCGACGGGCGCCGCGGAGCCCTCCTCGGAACCGTCGTCCGGAGGCCCCAGCGGCGAGGCAGCCGCTTCGCCCGATTCGCGCCCGACCCCCGCAAGTTCGAGGGGCCCCGCCCGCAACGTGCCCAGGCCCGTCCTGCCCGAGGCCGCGAAGCAGAACACCAAGGAGGGCTTCGAGGCGTTCACGCAGTACTGGTTCGACACGGTGACGTATGGTCTCGAGAACAATGACCCCAATGTCATCAAGAACGTCTCGAGGTCGGATTGCAAAGTTTGCAACGCATATTTTTCAGACGCTTTGGACTCTGCCACGGGCGGGGGCTGGTATGAGGGACCCCGATGGCGTGTGACTGGATTCCTGAGTGATATGTCGCGAGATCCCTTGAAGCAAGCTCTGGGGCAGTTTCTTCTCGAAGAGTCTGCGTCTTCGAGGTTCGACGCGCAGGGAAGCATTCTCAAGTCGAGGAAGGGCGGCAATGACAATCGCCTCAAGGAGATTTACGCCATCTACGAGGATGGTCGCTGGCTCGCATCGCAGTTAGGCCAAGCATGAAGCCCGGGCTGCGCAAGCTTGGGCTCATGATCTCCTGTCTGCTGATTCTCGTTGGAAACGCACTCCCTGTACGGGCCGCAGATGTCGATACCTCCTTCAACGACAAGGCTGTCGTCGCCAATGGGTCCCAGGTCGGGCGCGTTAAGGTTGACTTCCCACCGTCGCCAGAGCGCGGCGTTGATCCCTACACCTATTCGTACGGCCATGTGTGTTTGTCGGAGTCCGGAGGGCTTTGGAGACTCGCGGTCGTGTGAGGCCGCTGCGGCCGCGTGCCGGGAGAAGCCGGGTGGGATGCTGGTGAGCTGGTACCGGCAGCTGCCGGGTTCGGAGCCGGAGCGCCTCAAAGGGGCCTGCCTGTATCCGGGGGAGGCCCCTGAGCGTCCCGGCGGTGGGACTGTCGTCGCTGTGACGGAGCGGGAGTTGCGGGCGTTGCCGATTGCGGCGTCGGCGGTGGGGTCGCAGCCGGGGCGGCACACGCTCAAGGGCGCGGAGACGAACGTGTACGCGGTCCCGGCGGGGGATTCGGCCGAGGGGGTGCAGTCCTTCGACACGGCGGTGCTGGGGCGCAAGGTCAGGGTGCGGGTGCGCCCGGTGGAGCATCGCTTCGACTACGGCGACGGCACGGCCCTGGTGTCCGCGGCCCCGGGCGGGCCGATCGCGGAGGCGCGGTGGGGCGAGAAGACCGTCACGTCCCACGCGTTCGCCCAGACGGGGGACTTGACGGTGAGCCTCACGACCGTGTTCTCTGGCGAGTTCTCGGTCGAGGGCGGGCCCTGGCAGGCGATCGCAGGCACCGCCGCCGTCCCGAGTCAACCCCGGGTGCTGAGCGTGTGGCGCTCCGAGGTCAAGCTCTACGCCGAGAACTGCCTCCAGAACCCCCACCGCGAAGGCTGCTGAGCGCCCCCCGCTGTGCCGGTCGGGTGGGCG
The DNA here is from genome assembly GCF_034931225.1 of Sinomonas terricola. NCBI lineage: Bacteria > Bacillati > Actinomycetota > Actinomycetes > Micrococcales > Micrococcaceae > Sinomonas > Sinomonas terricola. Next base: position 100,259 of record NZ_JAYGGQ010000004.1, on the reverse strand, counting down.
GCCCTTATTCTGTCGGTGCCCGTCGATAGGCTGGATCCATCATCAGGGGGGTGATGGACAATGGCAGGCACCGCATCCGACGACGCCGCCGGTGCGCCGGTTCCGGTGGTCGCGTTCGACGGCGGCCAGGGCTCCGTCGTGGACGGCCTGCTCCGCATCCCGTCCCCTGAATGCCTCGGCGCATCAGAAGCGCTCGAACTGCTGGGCGCGCTCGATCGGCTGATGGCATGGGGAAGCGCGATCAGGATGAGGGCGATGGCCCGGTTCGCCGAGGCGATGGCGGACGAGCCCCTTTTCCGTCGGGCCCGCCAGCCTTCGCGCCTCGGCGGAAATGAGGCCCGCGCTCTGGCCGTGGTCGAGGTCGCTACGGCGACCGCGGTCTCCGAGCACGCCGCAGCGCGGCAGCTGAACGACGCCGAGGACCTGTGCACGTCCCAGCGCTCGGTGCTGGCCGCGCTCGAAGCCGGGGAATTCTCCGAGGCTCATGTCCGCGTGATCCTCGACGCCGCTCGAACTGTCCCGGCCGAGGACGCCCCGCACTTCGCCCGGGCCGCACTCGTGCGCGCTGTGACCCGGGGAGGGCGCCGCCGCACCCCCGGGGAGTTGCGCATCCTTCTGCGCCGCATGCGCGAGCGGGTTCACCCCGAGTCCATCGTGGTACGCAAGAAGGCTGCCCTCAGCGGACGCGGGGTGTGGTTCGCCCCAGACGCCGACGGCATGTGCACCCTCGAAGCCCGCCTGCCCGCCGAGGCTGGCCTGGCCATCTACAACGGCCTCGACACCGCCGCCCGCGCCGCCCGCGTCCACGGCGCGACCGAGACCCTCGACCAACTCCGCGCCGACTCCCTCGCCGCACAGCTCCTCGACGACGGAACCCGCTCAACCACCGCGTTCCGGCCCGAGATCGTCGTGACGATCCCCGTTCACACACTGCTCGGCGGCACCGACCACGCAGCGTCCGCCACTGGCCAGAGCCCCGGGCGGTTCGCCGCAGAGCTGGCCGGCTACGGACCGATCGACACCTCGACCGCCCGTCAGCTCGCGGCCTTGGCCGAGAACTGGCAGCGGCTCTACATCGATGCCGCCACCGGACACGCCCTCGGCGTCGGCCGCACCGCCTACAGACCGCCCAAAGCACTGCGCCGCTACCTCGCCCACCGCGACGGCACCTGCCGCTTCCCCTCGTGCACGCGCCCCGCCCACCGCTGCGAGCCCGACCACACCACAGAATGGCAGGACGGCGGAACGACCGACCCGCACAACCTCGCCCTCCTATGCCCCAGGCACCATGCCCTCAAATCCATCGGCGCCTGGACGTACACGAACTCGGATCACGGCAGCCTCCATTGGCGCTCCCCGCTAGGCCGCGCTCACCGCACTGAACCCACGCAGCACTCCACACCCGCCCAATCCCTGGCGGCCACACCGAAAAGTGTTCAGCGACTCACCGAGGATGACCGGCCTCCGCCCTTTTGACGCCGCCCCGACCAATCCCGCCCCCACGCCCGGGCGGCCGGGATCTCTGACCTATGAGACCGAGCCGGTATGCGCCGTGCGTGGCCCATTCGAGTGGGCCGCGCCAGCCGTTCGCGCGGAAGAGTAGGCCGACGGCGAGCGCGGCCACGATGTGGACGGCGAGCAGTCCCTCGCGTGAGAGCTGCGGGGGATTCCCGGCCTCCGACCACGCGACGGCGCAGACGTGCGCGGTGTAGAGCGTGAGCGTCATCGCACCGGTGCCTGCGAGCGGGAGAAGGATCCGCGTCTTCTCGAGCGGGCGAATTCGGGCGACGAGCAGGAATGCGCCGAGAGCCGCGGCAGACGTTCCGCACGTGTGGAGAAGATCGAGGGTCGTCCCGGAGTGCGGCGCCGCGGTGGCCAGCCACCACACGGAACCGGTCTGGTCGACTCCCGTGAGGTTCGCTGTGAGCATCGCATCGAGCGGCCATTGCTTCGCCTGAGGCGTCGCAAGAAGGGCCGCGTGGCCTCCCAGCTGGGTCATGAGCGCCCACTCGGCTCCCTTGGCCAGAAGGGCCGTCGCGGCGCCGCCCACGAGGAGGGCCACGGCCGTTCCAGCCCGCCGCAGGGGGAGTCTGCCGATCCAGAGGCCCGCGAGGATGTACCCGAACCATTCGAGGACCGGATATGCCCCGGTCACGAAGACGTCCGCGAGGAGCTTTGGCGGCTCCATCAGATCGGTCCAGGCCGGGCTGTGTCCGAGGCGGAGGGGCTCGGGCGCGTCGAGCAGCCACGGCCGCACCTCGAAGGTCGCGAGCGGTGCGATGAGCAGCCACGCGGCCGTGAGAAGCCCAAGCGCCTTTTGCCCGAGCCCCAGCGCGGGAATGACGCACCAGAACAGCACGGCGTACTGGACGAGGATGACGGCGATGTTCACCTGGAGGGCACCAAGGGAGAGGCCGACGACGGCGATGGCCCCCGCGCGAAGGGCCAAGCCGGGACGGTTGGCCGCTGCAGGAACGCGGCCCAGCGAGAGCGAAACGCCGGCCAGCACCGCGAAGAGCGCCGCCGCACGCCCGGAGAGCACGAGTCCGACCCAGGTGGGGGTGATCTGTCCGCCCAGGGTCGGGTCTGCGGCGAGGGTCGGCAGGAGATGCGTGGACATCATGGCCAGAAGCGCGGCCCCGCGGGCGAGGTCCACTCCCGCCAGGCGCTGATGGGACCCCGCAATCGTCTGCCGGGGGGAGCGCCGGCGTCGGGAAGTCAGCGCGGCCATGGAGCCATGCTCTCACGCCGTGCCATGCCCTCACGCCGCGGGAGAAGGGAGACCTTGCGAGTCGAATATATGTTCGATTATGCTCGGGGCATGGACGCTCCACAGCACTCGGGGCCGCCAATGGTCTGGTCCGCCGACCCGCACCTGTCCCACGGGTCGGCGGGCCCGGATCCCGAGGCGTGGAGCCCTGAGCGCTCGTCAATCCGATCAGTTCCGGCGGGCGAGCTCGCCCGCCGCCTCGGCGAGGTTGACCTCTCGGTCCTCAGGCCGGCTGAGCTGGTCCAGTTCTCCCTCGCTGCCGCGCATCTTGCCCAGTGGGCCGAAGCCCTCCGTGTCTCCGCGGTCTCGCGGCTTGCCCGGCTCGCGGACGGCCAGTGAGGTTCTCCGCGATGCCCTAGGATTGCGGCATGACTGCTGAGCTCACCGTCGCAGCCGTGCAGTACGAGTCGAAGCAAGGCGGCATCGCCGCCAATCTCGACGGCCACGTCCGCGCCCTTGAGGATGCGGACGGGCACGGCGCCCGTCTCGCGGTCTTCCCTGAGCTTTCCCTCATCGGCTACGACCTCGCGCGTCTCGACGACGAAGCCTGCTGGCTGACCAACCCGTCTGCCGAGCTCGCCGAAATCCAGGCGGCGTGCGAGGACATGGGGATCATCGCCGTCGTCGGTGCAGCTCTGCGCGAACCCGATGGGACTCCGCGACTTGCTTCGGTGCTCATGCGCCCGGGAACCGTGCCGCTCATCGCATCCAAGACACATGTCCATGGTGACGAAAAGCACTATTTCGAGCCCGGAGCCGGCCCCACCCACGCCGACATCGACGGCTGGAACGTGGCGCTCGCCGTGTGCTTCGACGTGGCCCAGCCGGACCACGCGGCCCAGGCGGCGTCGTCGGGCGCGGACCTCTATGCGGCGTCGGCCGTCTATGTCGTCGGCGAGGAACGCCGGCTCGATCTGCATTTCGGGGCGCGTGCCATGGACAGCCGCTTCTTCGCGCTCCTCGCGAACGCCGCGGGGGAGTCGTCGCTGGGGCCATCGTGCGGCCAGAGCGGAGTCTGGGGGCCCGACGGCCATCTCATGGCGCACGCGCAGGGCACGGGTCCCGAGGTCGTCTCGGCCCTCTTGTTCCGCTCGGCGCTCGAACGCTACCGACGCTGAGGGGTCTTGCACGGGTCCCCGCGTTCTCCATGACCTGCGCCGACAAGGTAACGTTTTGACCATGGCTGACTCTGACATCCGGACGAACACCTTTGGCACACTTCTGACCGCCATGGTCACGCCGTTCACGAAGGACGGCGACGTCGACTACGACGCGGCGGGTCACCTGGCAGCCAAGCTGGTCGACGACGGATGCGACGGCCTGGTCGTGACTGGCACGACGGGCGAGACCTCGACCCTCACCGACGAAGAGAACCTCGGCATGTTCAAAGTGGTGCTTGAGGCCGTCGGCGGTCGCGCCAAGATCATTGCCGGCACCGGAACGAACGATACCCGCCATTCGGTGAACCTGTCCCGGCGTGCGGCGGAGCTCGGCGTCGACGGCCTCCTCATCGTGACGCCGTACTACAACAAGCCGAGCCAGGCGGGGGTCCAGGCCCACTTCGAGACCGTCGCCTCGTCGACGGACCTCCCCGTCATGCTCTACGACATCCCCGGGCGCTCAGGCATCCCGATCGCGACCGAGACCATCATCCGCCTCGCCGAGCATCCGAACATCAAGGGCCTCAAGGACGCGAAGGCCGATTTCGGCGCCATCACGCGCGTGCTCGCCAAGACCGATCTCGCGGTCTACTCGGGCGACGACGGCCTCACGCTGCCGTGGATGGCCGCGGGCGCGCTCGGCGTCGTGAGCGTCACGGCCCACGTCGTCACCAAGCAGTTCCGGGCCCTCGTGGATGCGGGCCTCGCCGGCGACTTCGCCGCCGCCCGCAAGATCCACTTCGAGCTCGACCCCGTGATCCGCGGCATCATGACCCGCGTTCAGGGCGCCGTAGCGGCCAAGCAAGTTCTCACCTGGCAGGGAGTCCTGCCCAGCTCTACCGTCCGTCTGCCGCTCGTAGAGCCCAGCGACGCGGAGCTTGCCCTCATCCGAGCCGATCTGGCAGAAGCCGGAATGGATTTTGCCTGACGGCCGGTGCCTAGCTGAAGGCCTGTGCCTAGAAAGAAGAACAAATGACCCAACTTGCCCTCCCGGTCCTCACGACGCCGCCGAAGCTGCCGCGAGGCACGCTCCGGATTGTGCCCCTCGGGGGACTGGGCGAGGTCGGCCGCAACATGGCCGTCTTCGAGATCGAAGGCAAGCTCCTCATCGTCGACTGCGGAGTCCTCTTCCCCGAGGAGAACCAGCCCGGCGTGGATCTTATCCTCCCTGATTTCTCCTACATCGAAGACCGTATGCAGGACGTCGTGGCCTGCGTGCTGACGCATGGCCACGAGGATCACATCGGCGCCGTGCCGTACCTCCTCCGGCACCGCCGCGACATCCCGCTTGTGGGCTCCCAGCTCACGCTCGCCCTCGTCGAAGCGAAGCTCGCCGAGCACCGCATCACGCCCGTCCTGCGGGTGGTCGAGGAGGGCCAGGTCCTCGACTTCGGTCCCTTCCAGACCGAGTTCGTCGCCGTGAACCACTCGATCCCCGACGCACTCGCGGTGTTCATCCGCACCGCCGGGGGGACGGTTCTCCACACGGGCGACTTCAAGATGGACCAGCTTCCGCTCGACGGCCGCATCACGGACCTGCGCCACTTCGCCCGCCTCGGCGAGGAGGGCGTGGACCTTCTCATGGCGGACTCGACGAACGCGGACGTCCCCGGATTCACGACGGCGGAGAAGGAGATCGGCCCCGTCCTCGACCGGCTGTTCGGCCAGGCCCGCAAGCGGATCATCGTGGCGAGCTTCTCGTCGCACGTCCACCGCGTGCAGCAAGTGCTCGACGCCGCACATCACCATGGCCGCAAGGTCGCCTTCGTGGGGCGCTCGATGGTGCGGAACATGACGATCGCGTCGAAGCTCGGATACCTCGACGTCCCGCCCGGCATCCTCGTCGACATCAAGAACATCGACGACTACCCGGACCACCAGCTCGTGCTCATGTCCACGGGGTCGCAGGGCGAGCCCATGGCGGCGCTCTCCCGCATGGCGAACGGGGACCATCGCGTCCAGGTCGGCCCGGGGGATACCGTGATCCTCGCGTCCTCGCTCATCCCCGGCAACGAGAACGCGGTCTTCCGCGTCATCAACGGCCTCCTCAAGCTCGGCGCGAACGTCGTGCACAAGGGCAACGCGAAGGTGCACGTCTCGGGCCACGCCGCTGCCGGCGAGCTCCTGTACTGCTACAACATCCTCGAACCGCTCAACGCGATGCCGGTGCACGGCGAGACCCGGCATCTGATCGCGAACGGCAATCTCGCGCTTGAGACGGGCATGGAGCCGGACAGCGTCATCCTCGCGGACAACGGCACCGTGGTGGACCTCGCGAACGGCCGCGCCACGATCGTGGGCCAGGTGGAGGTGGGCTTCGTGTACGTCGACGGCAGCAGCGTCGGCGCGATCACGGACGCCGACCTCAAGGATCGCCGGATCCTCGGCGACGAGGGCTTCATCTCGGTCATCACGGTCGTGAACCGCTCGACCGGCAAGGTCGTCTCCGGGCCCGAGATCCACGCGCGCGGCGTCGCCGAGGATGATGCCGTGTTCGACGACATCATCCCGAAGGTCAACGAAGCGCTCGAAGAGGCGATTCTCGCGAAGCCGGACCACACTGCGTACCAGCTTCAGCAGGTCGTGCGTCGTGTCATCGGCACGTGGGTGAGCCGCAAGCTGCGCCGTCGCCCGATGATCATCCCGGTGGTGCTCGAGGCCTGACGCCCCTGCTCAAGTCGTTCGAGGCCGGCGAACCGTGGCTATCCCGCGGTTCGCCGGCCTCTCGCGTTACGGTAGGGATTATGGCGACCCGTACCTCCTCCGCGCCACGATCTACGTCCAGCCGGTCCGCTCAGGCCAAAGGCCCGGGCCCCGCGTCGAAGCGACCCTCAGGCCGCTCGGCCGCCGTGACGAGCCACGATTCGGGCCAGCCGTGGCTCGCGCGGGTCGTCGGCGGGGCGTGGCAGGCCGTCGCCCACACGGTGGGTGCCGGCGTGCGGAGGATCGGCACGGACGTGAGCGACGTCGACCCCGACCTTCGCCGCGACGGCGCGGGCCTCTTCAATCTGGCCCTCGCGGTGTTCATCGCGACGTTCGCGTGGTGGGGCTGGCACGGCTGGCTCCCGGATGTCGTCTACGCGGTCGTGAACGGGACGTTCGGCTGGGTCTCGCTCGTGCTCCCGCTCATGCTGTTCGTCTGCGCGGTGCGGCTCTTCCGCCATCCCGAGGACCAGCGCGGGAACAACCGGATCGGCATCGGCTTCCTCGTCATGACCTTCTCGGCGACTGGCCTCGCCCACGTCCTGGGTGGCCTTCCGTCGGTCGCGCAGGGCTTCGACGGCCTTCGCCGTGCGGGCGGGATGCTGGGCTTCCTCGCGTCCTCCCTCCTCGCCTCGATCCACCCTGCCGTGCCGGCGGCGATCTATTCGTTCCTCGTTGTGGTCTCCGTGCTCATCGTCACAGCGACCCCGTTCACCGCGATCCCGCGGCGCCTGCGCGCGGCGTGGGACCAGCTCGTCGGCGTTGACCTGCCGCGGGAGGACGGAGACGGGCACGACCGCAGCTACCTCTACGACTCCGAGCGGCGCGCCGCGGAAGCCGCGAAGCAGCCGAAGGGCGAGAAGAAGGCGAAGAAGAAGCGCGGGCTGTTCGGGCGCGGCGAGGACGACGACGCGCCAGCCCCCGAGGGCTTCGCGGGAGACGAGCCGTACGAGCAGGCGGTCATCGGCAGCGCGGAGCCTGCCGGCTCCGCATCGGGCGACGCCTCCTCGGCGGGCCTTGCCCCGAACGGCGGGCGCTCCCAGGCCGAGGCGGCGATCGAGAAGATCCGTGCCGCGCGTGCGGGCAAGGGCCCAGAGGCAGCCACCGAGGCGATCCCCACAGTCGGTATTCCCGATGCAGCGTCCGACGGCGCAGCGTCGCCTGCCGCCGCGAGCGTCCCCTCCGCGCCGCGCCCGCCCATGGCCCCGCCGCCGCCCATTCCGCAGCGCACGGAGCAGCTCCAGCTTGCGGGCGACGTCACGTACACGCTCCCGTCCTCCGAGCTCCTCGTCCAGGGGACGGTGCCGAAGGAGCGCACCGAGGCGAACGACGCGATCGTCGCGGCTCTCACGAACACCCTCCAGCAGTTCAATGTCGACGCCGAAGTCACCGGTTTCAGCAGAGGGCCGACGGTCACGCGGTACGAGATCGAGCTTGCCTCGGGTACGAAGGTCGAGAAGGTCACCGCGCTCAGCAAGAACATCGCGTACGCGGTCGCGAGCTCCGACGTTCGGATCCTGAGCCCGATCCCGGGCAAGAGCGCGATCGGCATCGAGATCCCGAACACGGACCGCGAGACGGTCTCGCTCGGCGACGTGCTGCGCAGCCAGAACGCGCGGCGCACCGACCACCCCATGGTCATGGGCGTCGGCAAGGACGTCGAGGGCGGCTTCGTCGTCGCGAACCTCGCCAAAATGCCGCACATGCTCGTGGCCGGCGCGACCGGCGCGGGCAAGTCCTCGTTCGTGAACTCGATGATCACGTCGATCCTCATGCGGTCGACGCCAGACGAGGTCCGCATGGTCATGGTCGACCCGAAGCGCGTCGAGCTCACGGCGTACGAGGGCGTGCCGCACCTCATCACGCCCATCATCACGAATCCGAAGAAGGCTGCCGAGGCCCTCCAATGGGTTGTGCGCGAGATGGACGCCCGGTACGACGACCTCGCGAACTACGGCTTCAAGCACATCGACGACTTCAACAAGGCCGCCAAGGCCGGGAAGGTCGTCCCGCCTCCCGGATCCGAGCGGAAGATCAAGCCGTACCCGTACCTTCTGGTCATCGTCGACGAGCTCGCGGACCTCATGATGGTGGCGCCGCGCGACGTGGAAGACTCGATCGTGCGCATCACGCAGCTCGCGCGGGCCGCCGGCATCCACCTGGTCCTCGCGACGCAGCGGCCGTCGGTCGACGTCGTGACCGGCCTCATCAAGGCCAACGTGCCCTCCCGCATGGCGTTCGCGACGTCCTCGGTGACCGACTCGCGCGTCGTGCTCGACCAGCCCGGTGCCGAGAAGCTCATCGGCCAGGGCGACGCGCTCTTCCTGCCGATGGGAGCGTCCAAGCCCATGCGCGTGCAGGGCGCGTGGGTCTCCGAGTCGGAGATCCACCAGGTCGTCGAGCACGTCAAGGGCCAGCTCCAGGTGACGTATCGCGACGACGTTGCCGCGGAACCGGAGAAGAAGCAGATCGACGAGGAGATCGGTGACGATCTCGAAGTCCTGCTCCAGGCGACCGAGCTCGTCGTGACGACGCAGTTCGGTTCGACGTCGATGCTCCAGCGCAAGCTGCGCGTCGGCTTCGCGAAGGCCGGCCGCCTCATGGACCTGCTTGAGAGCCGCGGCGTCGTGGGGCCCTCGGAAGGCTCGAAGGCGCGCGACGTCCTCGTCAAGCCGGACGACCTGCCCGCCGTCCTGGCCGCGCTCCGTGGCGAGGACTCGCCGTCGTCCGCCGCTCCGCGCAACCCGGTCGACCAGGCGCTGGCCGACAATGCGAATGCGAACCACCAGCTCGGCGAGCACGCGATCGACTCGCCCTACGCCGAGGACCTCGTCGCGAAGGATCTCGACTCGCGTCCGGCGGCGGTCGACTACTACGACGATGACGACGACGGCGGGGAGGACGCCTGGCAGCTCACCGGCCGCTAGGCTTGGACGATGACTAGCACGGGGCCGTCCCAGCTCTGGAACTTGCCCAACGTCCTGACGATGTTCCGCATGGTCCTCGTCCCAGTGTTCGTCTGGTTCATGGTGGCGGACGGCTCCCATCAGGGGCCGCTGCGCTGGCTCGCGCTGCTCGCGTTCGCGGTCGCGATGTACACCGATCAGCTCGACGGGCAGATCGCCCGCCGCCGCAACCTCATCACCAACTTCGGCAAGATCGCCGATCCGATCGCGGACAAGCTCTTGACCGGCGCGGCGCTCATCCTGCTGTCGGCACTCGGCGAGCTCCCATGGTGGATGACGATTGTCATCCTCGTGCGCGAGTGGGGCATCACGGCGCTGCGCTTCGTCGTCATCCGCTACGGGGTGATGCCCGCCTCGCCGGGCGGCAAGCTCAAGACTGTCCTCCAGACGATTGCGCTCTTCCTCTACCTCCTGCCACTCCGGGACGTGGTCCCGGCGCTCCAGCCGGTGGCCTTCGTCATCATGCTCGCGGCGACCGCCGTCACAGTGGCGACGGGCGTCGACTACGTCGTGAAGGCCGTGCGGCTCCGCTCGGCATCCCTCCGAGGCGAATAGGGCTGCGCGTGTACCGGAGTGCGAGCAGAGTGACAGCCCAGGACGTCGTCGCCGCCTACATCTCGCGCGGGCTGACGGTCGCAACGGCGGAATCGCTCACGGCGGGCCTCGTCGCGGCGACCCTCGCGGACGTTCCGGGCGCCTCGGCCATGCTGCGCGGGGGCGTCGTGAGCTATGCCAACGGCGTGAAGTCGGGCCTGCTGGGCGTGTCGACGGCGCTGCTCGCCGAAGCGGGATCGGTCGACGCGCGGGTCGCTCAGGAGATGGCGGTGGGTGCACGGTCGGCGTGCGGGGCCGACTACGCCGTCTCGACCACAGGCGTCGCGGGGCCGGAGGCCCACGACGGAAAACCCGTCGGAACCGTCTTCGTGGGGGTGGCGGGGCCGGACGCGACGCATGCCCTCGAGTACCGCTTCGCAGGGTCTCGCGCCGAGATCAGAGAAGCCGCACGGGACGCCGCCCTCGCCGCGCTGCTCGAGGCAGTTAGCTGAGAGCCAGCTGTGAGTTTGGCTCGGAGCGCTGCCCGCGGGGGAACAAAGAATTGTGGATGGGAGTTGTTGTTAGTGTCGCCGTGACAGGCGGCACCACTAGGATGGGTCACACGGAAGCCCGGGAAGCCGGACTCCAACCACAAGGAGCGCACTGATTCACATGGTCAAGCAGCCCGTAACCGTCAATGGCGTAGTCCGCTGGCGCGATGTGGGCTTGGCTGAAAACGCCCCTGAAGAGAAGAAGGAGCGCAAGATGGTTGTTCTGCGTCATGAGATTGGTGACGTCTTGCGTGACGTCCGCCAGCGCCAGGGCCGTACGCTCCGTGAAGTCTCGCACAACGCACGGGTTTCCCTCGGCTATCTGAGCGAAGTCGAGCGAGGCCAGAAGGAAGCTTCGTCCGAGCTGCTTTCCTCGATCTGCGGTGCCCTCGACGTCCCTCTCTCCGCGATGCTTCGCGAAGTGAGCGATCGGGTGGCCGTCGCGGAGGGGATCGCGGTGCCTGACACGGTTCCGCAGGAGTTCTCGCAGCGCTATGGCCGGGACCTCTCGGCCGAGCTCATGAGCTGAGGCGCGTCAGTCCTCGCCCACCGATTATTCGTTCGCCGGAGGGACCGGGTTTTCGCCCGGTCCCTCCGGCGTTGTGCCCTGCCGACGCTGCTTTGCGGCGGCAAGGGCTTCGTTGACGCGAGAGAAGTAGGCGGCGAGCTGCGAGAGGTCGGCGAGGTCCCATGATCCGAGGGCGTCGCGGAAGAACGAGAGGCGTCGGCGCCTGAGCTCATCGACTTCGGCCGCGCCGGCGTCGCTGAGCCTTACGCGCTGTGCGCGGCGGTCGTCGGGGTCGTCTTCCTTGACGACGAGGCCGAGCTGCTCGAGGAGCGCCACCTGGCGGCTCACGGACGGCTTCCCGATGCCGATGAGCGCCGCGAGCTCGGTGACCCGCAGGGGCCCTTCGCGACGGAGGATCATGAGCAGGCCATAGGCCCCAGGTTCCATGTCGGGGTGGAGCGAACGGGAGATCCCGTGGGAAACGGCCCGGGCGCGGCGCCAGAAGAGGCTCAGCTGCTGTTCGATCGTTTCGAAGGCCGCGTCGAACTCTTCGGGGCTCTGGCTCGGGGTGGGCATGTGCCCATCATAGGAGTGAGGGAGAATCGATCAGTGCGGCACAGTGACTTCTGGCGACTCATGGAAGACGAATTCGGGACGGCGTACGCGCGCGTCCTCGCGTCGACGCTTGTGCTGACCTCCGTGGGCGGTCGCACGGCCGACGAGGCGCTCAAGGCAGGGCGGGCGCCGCGCGAGGTGTGGCTGGCCGTGTGCGACATGCAGGACGTCCCCGCGGAGCGCAGGCTCGGCCGGGACCGCCCCCTCAAAGGCTGATTCGTGCGCGACACGCCGCGACCCTATTCGAAGGTGTGTTCGGTTCGATGTATTGTCCTCAACAGGACGTGAATTCGCGATTTCTGGCCAAGCCATCCACATAGCTGAGCATGCAGCGTGCTTTGTCGGTGGGGCTCGGTAGCGTAGCGAGTGGATTGAACGGCAACCTGACCGGAGGTGGACCATGGCGGCATCGCCAGAGCGAGCAAAGGCCCTCGAGGCGGCTCTCGCGCAGATTGACAAGCAGTTCGGCAAGGGCTCGATCATGCGGCTCGGGGATGACACCCGTGCCCCCATCGAAGTGATTCCCACGGGCTCGATTGCCCTCGATGTCGCCCTCGGCATCGGCGGCCTTCCTCGAGGGCGCGTTGTGGAGATCTATGGCCCGGAATCCTCCGGAAAGACGACCGTGGCCCTGCATGCCGTCGCCAATGCCCAGCGCAACGGCGGAATTGCAGCCTTCATCGACGCCGAGCACGCGCTCGACCCCGAGTACGCCGCGAAGCTCGGTGTTGATACCGACGCTCTTCTTGTCTCGCAGCCTGATACGGGCGAGCAGGCGCTTGAGATCATGGACATGCTCGTGGGCTCGGGCTCGATCGACATCATCGTCATCGACTCGGTCGCGGCGCTCGTTCCGCGCGCCGAAATCGAAGGCGAGATGGGCGACAGCCACGTGGGCCTCCAGGCGCGTCTCATGAGCCAGGCTCTCCGCAAGGTCACGGGTCGCCTCAACCAGACCAAGACGACCGCGATCTTCATCAACCAGCTCCGCGAGAAGATCGGCGTTTTCTTCGGCTCGCCCGAGACGACTACTGGTGGCAAGGCGCTGAAGTTCTACGCATCGGTCCGCATCGACGTGCGCCGCGTCCAGACCCTCAAGGAGGGGGCTGACTCCGTCGGCAACCGCACGAAGGCCAAGATCGTCAAGAACAAGATGGCTCCGCCCTTCAAGCAGGCCGAGTTCGACATCATCTACGGGCAGGGTATCTCGCGCGAAGGCGGGATCATCGACATGGGCGTCGAGCACGGAATCATCAAGAAGTCGGGCTCGTGGTTCACTTACGACGGCGATCAGCTCGGCCAGGGCATGGAGAACTCGCGTCGCTTCCTTCGGGACAATCCGGAACTCGCGGACGAGCTCGAGCGGCTCATCAAGGAGAAGCTCGGGGTGGGTGCCAAGAAGGAAGCTGACGGGGAGCCTCGCCTCAAGGCCGTCGACGGGGAGTGAGCAGCCCCCTCCCCGAAGACCGTGACGCTGATCCGGAGGCGGTGGCGCGTGCGATCCTCCTCCGCCAGCTCACGTTGGGGCCGAAGAGCCGCCATCAGCTCGCCGTCAAGCTGAGGGAGCGCAACGTCCCTGAGCAGGTGGCGGATGCTGTCCTCGAGAGGTTCGAGGAGGTCGGCCTCGTTGACGATGCGGAGTTCGCATCGCTGTGGGTGAGCCGCCGCTCCTCCGCCAAGGCTCTCTCGCGGGCGGCCCTGCGCCGAGAGCTTTCGGCCAAGGGGATATCGGGTGCCGTGGCCGAGGAGGCTTTGGCGACCGTGGGCGACGACGAGGAGGACGACGCGGCGAGGCAGCTCGTCGAACGACGACGGCGGCCCGTGCCGGCCGATGACCGGGCGGCCGTCGATCGGGAAACTCGCCGCCTTGTGGGGATGCTCGCGCGAAAGGGCCACTCGCCGGGACGCGCGTTCCGGATCGTCTCGGAGGTGCTCGGCTCGAACCTGTGAAAAACCGGTGAATTGCGGCAGCGTGCGCGTGCCTCGTGGACTCTGAGCGTATTGACGGCCAATACTCGAAGGCATTATGCGACGCGTCTGGCCACTTCGCCTGCACAGACCCGCCCTCGCGGCGATGCTCAGCACCCTTCTGGTGCTGGGCTCGTGCGTGACGACGGCGATGGCCGATGACGGGCCGCCCACCGGATTTCCCTCGTGGGACGACGTGCAGGCGGCGAAGGTCAACGTCGACGCGGCTCAGGCCGAGGTGACCAAGATCACTGGGCTCCTCGCGGGCGTCCAGGCCGCGGCAGCAGATGCCTCGGCGAAAGCGGTGGCGGCCGGTGCGGCCTATGCGAAGGCCGCCCAGGCCGTGAAGGACCAGCAGAAGGTCGTCGATGCGCTCCACGCGGTCGCGGCTCAGCGGGTCAAGGAGCGAGACTCGACCCAGCAGACGGCCGGTAGGGTGGCCGCTGCCGCCTACACGGGCGGGAGCGCGTCGGGCATGCTCGACGCGTTCTCCGTTCTCGGGCAGTCCGACGGCCTCGATCGGCTGGGGACGCTCCAGATTCTCGGCGACCAAGCGGCCAAGGCGGTGGCCCAGTACAAAGCGGCGGCGAACAACGCGAACGCGGCCGAAGCACAGTCCCGCGAGGCCGAGGACGCACTCGCGAAGCTCTCGGATGCCGCGAAGCAGGACTTCGACGCCGCCGCGGCAGCACAGAAGCACGCCCAGGACGTCGTCGCCCAGACGCAGCAGCAACAGGACACGCTCACGGCCCAGCTCGCCGACCTCAAGAACACGTCGGTCTCGGTCGAGCAGCAGTATGAGGCGGGCCAGGCTGCGCTTGCCGCGTATCAGGCCGCCCAGGCTGAGAAACAGCGGCAGGCGCAGCTGCAGAAGGAGCGGGCCGCAGCGGCTGCCCAGATCATTCCGGCCGCGACGGTCGTGAGTCCCGGCGTGGGGTCCGTCGTCAACGATCCGGCAGGGGCGAAGGCATACGCAGGGTCGCAGATCGGCGGCTACGGCTGGGGCGGATCCGAGTTCCAATGCCTTCTCCAGCTGTGGACGAGGGAGTCGAGCTGGATGACGGACGCGACCAATCCGTCGAGCGGCGCGTACGGGATCGCGCAGGCCCTCCCCGCCGACAAGTACTACTCCGCGGGCAACGACTGGCTCACGAACTACAGGACCCAGATCAACTGGGGCCTCGGCTACATCCGTGACCGCTACGGGAGCCCATGCAACGCATGGGCGCACGAAGTGGCGATCGGCTGGTACTGAGCGCCCCGATCCCGGCGGCTGCGGGTACCCTTGATGGGTGAGTTCCACGATCGACGAGCCCCGCAGCTATGAGGTGCGCACCTTCGGCTGCCAGATGAACGTCCACGACTCCGAACGGATGTCCGGCCTTCTCGAGGCCGCCGGCTATGTGCGCGTCGCCGAGGGGGCGGAGGCGGACGTCGTCGTCTTCAACACGTGCGCCGTCCGGGAGAACGCGGACAACCGCCTCTACGGCAACCTCGGGCAGCTCCGCCCGGTCAAGGACCGGCACCCCGGGATGCAGATCGCCGTCGGCGGCTGTCTCGCGCAGAAGGACCGCGAGACCATCCTCGAGAAGGCTCCCTGGGTCGACGCCGTGTTCGGGACCCACAACGTCGGTGCTCTCCCCGCGCTCCTCGAGCGCTCGCGCCACAACCACGAGGCGCAGCTCGAGATCCTCGAATCGCTCGAAGTGTTCCCCTCGACGCTTCCGACCAAGCGCGATTCGGTCTACAGCGGGTGGGTCTCCATCTCGGTGGGCTGCAACAACACGTGCACGTTCTGCATCGTCCCGAGCCTGCGGGGCAAGGAGCGTGACCGCCGGCCGGGCGACGTCCTCGCCGAGGTTCAGGCGCTCGTCGACGACGGGGCGATCGAGGTCACCCTGCTCGGCCAGAACGTCAACTCGTATGGCGTCGAGTTCGGGGACCGGCTCGCCTTCGGCAAGCTCTTGCGGGCGTGCGGCGAGATCAAGGGCCTTGAGCGTGTGCGCTTCACGAGCCCGCACCCCGCCGCGTTCACCGATGACGTCATCGACGCGATGGCGGAGACGCCGAACGTCATGCCGCAGCTCCACATGCCCCTTCAATCCGGGTCAGATCGGCTCTTGCGCGCGATGCGGCGCTCGTACCGCTCGGCGAAATTCCTCGGAATCCTCGACAGGGTGCGCGAGCAGATTCCCGACGCGGCCATCACGACGGACATCATCGTCGGCTTCCCCGGCGAGACCGAGGAGGACTTCGAGGCGACGCTCGACGTCGTCGAACGCGCCCGCTTCTCGAGCGCCTTCACGTTCCAATACTCGAAGCGGCCGGGCACGCCGGCCGCGGACATGGCCGACCAGCTGCCCAAGGCGGTCGTGCAAGAGCGGTATGAACGCCTCATCGCCCTTCAGGAGCGTATCTCCGGCGAGGAGAACGCGCGGCAGATCGGGCGTGAAGTTGAGCTGCTCGTGACGGCGCAGAGCGGCCGCAAGGCGGGTGAGACCCATCGGCTGTCCGGCCGCGCCAAGGACCATCGCCTCGTGCACTTCAGCGTGCCGGCGGGCGGCGAGGAGCCACGCCCCGGCGACCTCGTGACGCTCGCCGTGACCGATGCCGCGCCGCATCACCTCATCGCGGATCCTCGCGCCGAGGAGCCGGGAGCGTACTCCGTGCGCCGCACCCGCGCGGGCGATGCGTGGGACCGAGCGCAGGCCGAGTCCTGCGGGGTGCCGACTTCGGGCGTCGCCGCGGCCTCGAAGGCCTCGGTGCGCCTCGGCATGCCGACGCTGCCGGTCCGCGCGGTCTGACCTTGCTGCGCGAGTCTCCGCCGATCGTCGCCGTCGTCGGTCCCACCGGCACGGGAAAGTCGGACCTCGCGGTCGAACTGGCGCTGGCCCTCGGCGGCGAGGTCGTCAACACCGACTCGATGCAGTTCTACCGGGGCATGGACATCGGCACGGCAAAGCTCACGCCCGAGGAGCGCCGCGGCGTCCCCCACCACCTGCTGGACATCCTCGACGTCCGCGAGGAGGCGAGCGTCTCGGCCTTCCAGACGGCGGCGCGCACGGCGATCGCGGACATCCGCGCCCGCGGACACCGCCCGATCCTGGCGGGCGGATCCGGGCTCTACGTCCGTGCGGCGCTCGACGTCCTCGATTTCCCCGGCACGGATCCGGCCGTGCGGGCGAGGCTTGAGGCCGAGTGCGAACGGGACGGCCTGGACGTGCTCGCGCGCCGGCTCGCCGATGCCGATCCGGTGTCGGCCGCGAAAGTCCACGACGCGCGGCGCATTGTCCGGGCCCTCGAGGTCCTTGAGGTCACGGGCAGGCCCTTCAGCGCCTTCATGCCGCGCCGCGAGTACGTGCAGCCTGCCATCCAGATCGGCCTCGACATGGAGCGTGCGGAGCTTCACGGGCGGCTCGCGCGGCGCGTGCGCCGCATGGTCGACGCCGGCCTGCCCGACGAGGTGCGCACGCTCGACGCCGCTGGGCTCCGCGACGGGAAGACGGCTTCCCGCGCCTTGGGCTACGCTCAATTCCTCCGCGTGCTCGACGGCGAGTCGACCGTCGAGCAGGCCATCGAGGAGACCACCGTCGCGACCCGGCAGTTCGCGCGGCGACAGGTGACGTGGTTCCGCGGGGATCCCCGGGTGCACTGGGTCGACGCCCTGCATCCAGACGTTGTCCCCGCCGCGCTCGGTATCCTTGAGGCATGACCGTCCCCGTGACCGACCTTGCCGACAGCCCGCTCGCCCACCTCGCAGGTCTCGCGTTCGCCAAGGGCCACGGCACGGGGAATGACTTCGTCCTCGTCGCCGACCCGGACGGCCGCGTCGATGTGAGCGCCGCGCAGGCCGCCGCGCTCTGCGACCGGCACCTCGGCATCGGTGCCGACGGGCTCATCCGCGCCGTCCGCTCCCGGCACGTGCCGGAAGGGGAGGCCATCCTGGCAGAAGACGGCACGGCCGAATGGTTCATGGACTATCGCAACGCGGACGGCTCGGTGTCCGAAATGTGCGGCAACGGCGTGCGCGTGTTTGTCGCGTTCCTCCTCGACCAGGGGCTCGTCGGGCTCGAGCCGGGGCAGGTCTTGCCCATCGGAACGCGCGCGGGCATCAAGCGCGTCGAGCGGCGCGAGGACGGTTTCGCCGTGGACATGGGGCCGTGGGAGTTCATCTTCCCCGCTCAGGCGGAGGCCGACGCCGGCGATTCTCTCGTCACCGCCGACGGCCTCGACGTCGCGCGTCCCGCGCTGAGCGTGAGCATGGGGAACCCCCACACGGTCGTCGCGCTCGCGGAGGACGCCGAGCTCTCCGAGCTGCGGCTCTTCACGGCGCCGAGCGTCGATCCGATTCCGCCGCACGGGACCAACGTCGAGTTCGTCGTCCCGGCCGAGCCGCTTGTCCGCGACGGCGTGGGAACCGTGTCGATGCGCGTGCACGAGCGGGGCGTGGGTGAGACGCAGTCCTGCGGCACGGGCGCGTGCGCGGTCGCCGTCGCGATCCGGCACTGGGCCGGCGCGGGGGCGCCGGACCGCTGGAACGTCCGCGTCCCCGGGGGGGCTGTCGGCGTCGCCTTCGTGCCAGGCGCCGATGGGGCCGAGCACGTCGAGCTGAGCGGCCCGGCCGTCATCGTCGCGCACGGCACGCTCGGCTGACGTCAGTCCGCGCGACGCGTCACGCGCAGGATGCGGAAGCCCTTGGACGTCGCATCGCGCGAGACGTCAAAGCTCTCGCCCAGTTCGTTGGCGAGCCAGCGTACGAGCGAGTCCGCACCGAGATTCTTCTGCACGACGAGCCAGGCATCGCCGCCCACGTGAAGCCGCGGCAGCCAGCGGAGGAGGAGCTCGTGGAGGGCCTGCTTGCCGATGCGGATCGGCGGGTTGGACCAGATCGTCGCGAAGCGCACCTCTGCGGGGACATCGTCCGGTTGCGAGGCGGTGACGTTCGCTAGCCCGAGACGGCGAGCGTTCGCCGCTGTGAGCGAGAGGCTGCGCTCGTTGACGTCGATCGCGTGCACGGTCGCGCCGGGGGAGCGGAGCGCCATCGTGAGAGCGATCGGCCCCCAGCCGCAGCCGATGTCGAGGAGATCGCCGTCCGGCGCCGGATCGGGGACTTCGGCGAGCAGCACCGCGGTGCCTTTGTCCACGCCGTCCGGGCTGAAGATGCCGCCAGAGGTTTCGAGGCTGCGCTCGGCGCCCTCGAGGATCACGGTGAGAGGCTTGCGCACGTCCGGCACGCCTGGCTGTGCGTTGAAGTAATGAGCGGATTCCATCGTCAAGTAGGATAGATCCATGCGCCTGTTCAAGTAGAGCCGAATCAACCTTTGGCCGCGCCCGCCGTCGACCCACGCTATCGAGCACAGTCATCGTGCACCGTCCGGCAGGCATCAGCAGGAAGTCATCCGCTTTGGAGGCTATGTGCGTGACCTCTCTTCTGTCACCCCTGAGAACTATTCTGGAGATGCAGCTCGCACGAAGGAGAACATGACCAACCAGCCCAGGACCAACGAGCCCAGGACCAATGAGTCCGGGAGCAGCCAGCCGAGCGCCCAGGATCTCAGCGCCCAGGACATCCAGGCCGTCATCGACCGGATCCTTGCGAAAGAAGAGGCTGCCGCGGCGAAGGGCGCGAACGCTGCGGGAACCCGGGCATCCGACGACGGCGAAGCAGCCCAGTCCGGCGGCCGCAGCAATGTTGCGAGCGGCAAGGCGCTGGCGATTTCTGAGCTCGCCGAAGAGCACAGCGAGTTCGACGGCGAACAGCGCGACCTCGAGGAACGGCGGGCGCTGCGCCGCGTCGGCGGCCTCTCGACCGAACTCGAGGACGTCACCGAGGTCGAGTACCGGCAGCTCCGGCTTGAGCGCGTCGTCCTGGCCGGGCTGTGGAGCGAGGGGACGCTCGAGGACGCCGAGAATTCCCTGCACGAGCTCGCGGCGCTCGCGGAGACGGCGGGCTCGGAAGTGCTCGACGGCGTCGTCCAGCGCCGCCTCAAGCCGGATGCGGGGACGTTCCTCGGCTCGGGCAAGGCCCAGGAGCTCAAGGACATCGTCTATGCCACGGGGGCCGACACCGTGATCGTGGACTCGGAGCTCTCGCCGTCCCAGCGGCGTGGGCTTGAGGACATCGTCAAGGTCAAGGTCATCGACCGCACGGCGCTCATCCTCGACATCTTCGCCCAGCATGCGAAGAGCCGAGAGGGCAAGGCCCAGGTCGAGCTCGCGCAGCTCGAGTATCTGCTCCCGCGCCTGCGCGGCTGGGGCGAGTCGATGTCCCGACAGGCCGGTGGCCGCGTGGGTGCGGCGGGCGGCGGCATCGGTTCTCGCGGTCCCGGTGAGACGAAGATCGAACTCGACCGGCGGCGCATCCGCACGCGGATGGCCAAGCTGCGCCGCGAGATCGCCGGGATGAAGCCGGCGCGCGAGACGAAACGGGCCAACCGCCGGCGCAACGAGGTGCCCTCGGTCGCGATCACGGGCTACACGAACGCCGGGAAGTCCTCGCTGCTCAACCGCCTCACGGACGCTGGCGTGCTGGTCCAGAACGCGCTCTTCGCGACCCTCGATCCCACCGTGCGGCGCGCGGAGACGCCGGACGGGCTCCCGTACACGCTTGCGGACACGGTGGGCTTCGTCCGCTCGCTCCCTACCCAGCTTGTCGAGGCCTTCCGCTCGACGCTCGAGGAGGTTGCCGACTCGGACCTCGTGCTGCACGTCGTCGACGCGTCGCATCCGGATCCGGAGGGGCAGATCGCGGCCGTGCGCGAGGTGCTCGCCGAGGTCGACGCGCGGAAGATCCCCGAGATCATCGTGCTCAACAAGGCGGACTCGGCCGATCCGTTCGTCCTCGAACGGCTGCGGCAGCGCGAACCGCGGCACGTCGTCGTCTCGGCCCGCACGGGCCTCGGAATCGACGCCCTCCGGGAGCTGATCAGCAAATCGATCCCGAGGCCGCACGTCGCGCTCACGCTCCTCATCCCGTACAGCCGGGGCGACCTCCTGAGCCGACTGCACGAGAGCAGCTCGGAAATCCGATCGCTCGAGCACACGGCGGAGGGGACGCTGGCCCACGTCGTCGTGCGCGACGAGTTCGTTGCGGAACTGGAGCCGTTCGCGGTCGATGGGTGACGCAGTGAGCGAGGATGCCGAGGAGGCCGCAGTCAGGCTCCTCGACGTTGCGGTGGCCGCGATGGGCGGGCAGCAGCGCGAGGGCCAGCACGAGATGACGCGCCAGGTGGCCCGTGCTATCGAGGAGGGCACCCACCTCCTCGTGCAGGCAGGAACGGGGACGGGCAAGTCCCTCGCGTATCTCGTCCCGCTCATCGCGCATGCCCAGGAGAGCGGCCGCCCGGCCGTTGTCGCCACCGCGACGCTCGCGCTCCAAGCCCAGATCGTGGGCCGCGACCTCCCCCGGCTGCTCGATGCGGTCGCACCCGAACTGGATCACCCGGTCGACGTCGCCCTCGTCAAGGGCCGCTCGAACTATCTGTGCAAGCACAAGCTCTCGGGCGGCTTCCCGAGCGAAGACGGTTCCGACGGGGCGCTCTTCGCGCTCGGGGAGGACACCGCCGTCGCCCACTTGGCCGCCACGCCCGGCGGTTCGGGGCCCGCGACCCAGCTCGGCCGCGAGGTCAAGCGCCTCCGCGAGTGGGCCGAGGAGACGGAGACCGGCGATCGCGACGACCTTGTGCCCGGGGTGTCGGACCGCGCGTGGCGGCAGGTGTCCGTCACCGCGCTCGAATGCCTCGGCGCCCAGAAGTGCCCGCTCGCGGCCGAGTGCTTCAGCGAACTCGCACGACAGCGCGGCGCCGAGGCGGACATCGTGGTGACGAATCACGCGATGCTCGCAATCAACGCGTTCGAGGGGCTCAGCGTGCTCCCGGAGTACGACGTCGTCGTGGTCGACGAGGCGCACGAGCTTCAGGACCGCGTGACCGGGGCGGTGAGTGCCCAGCTCTCCGTTTCGATGGTCACTGCTGGCGCGGCGAGTGCGCGCCGGAACTGCGGGATCTCGGTCGAGGCGCTCCAGTCGGCGGCCGCTCAGCTTGAACTCGCGCTCTCGGCGGTGCCTACGGGGCTCCTCGGCCGGGGGCTCACCGAGGAGCTTGCGCAGGGCATCGGGCTCCTCCGAGACGCGTGCCGCGCCGCGCTTTCCGACGCCAAGGCGGGCGATGGCCAAGGCGCGGCCGACGGCGGGCGGCAGGTCGCACGGTCCCGTCTCCTCGCGATCCTCGAATGCAGCGAACGCCTGCTTGATGCCGAGTCGAACGGCGAGGTGGTGTGGGTCTCGCGCACGGCGACTTTCGATCCCTCGACGGGCTACTCGGCACCGGCCGACGACGCGCCCGCGACGTTGAGCGTCGCGCCGCTCAACGTCGGCGGCAAGCTCCGGGACGGCCTCTTCGCCGACCACACGGTGGTCCTCACCTCCGCGACGCTCGCGATCGGCGCAGCCTTCGAGCCCGTGGCCGGCGGCCTGGGGCTGCTCGGGAACGGCGCGCCGAGCTGGACGGGGGTCGACGTCGGGTCGCCGTTCGACTACCCCAAACAGGGCATGCTCTACGTCGCGAGGCATCTCCCGAAGCCCGGCCGGGGCCTCGCGCGCGAGGCGATCGACGAGCTCGAGGCCCTCATCCGGGCGTCGTCAGGCGGCGCGCTGTGCCTCTTCTCGTCGCGGCGCGCGGCAGAAGAAGCTGCCGACGAGCTTCGCTCGAGGCTCGATCTCGAGATCCTGTGCCAGGGCGAGTCCTCGATGAGCGCCCTCGTGCGTCAGTTTGCCGACGAGCCGGATACGTGCCTCTTCGGCACGATGTCCCTCTGGCAAGGCGTCGACGTTCCCGGGCATTCATGCAGGCTCGTCGTGATCGACCGCATCCCGTTCCCGCGGCCGGACGACCCCATGATGACGGCCCGTTCTCGAGCCGTCGCGCAGGCGGGCGGCAATGGCTTCATGAGCGTCTCGGCGTCCCACGCTGCGGTGCGGCTGGCTCAGGGGGCCGGTCGCCTCATCCGCTCGACCCAGGATCGCGGCGTCGTCGCCGTGCTGGACTCACGCCTCGCGACCGAACGCTACGGCGCCTTCCTGCGTTCGGCGCTTCCGCCGCTGTGGGGGACCACCGATCGGGGCGTCATCCTCCAGGCGCTCGAGCGGCTGGCCGCGGCGGGGCCCGAGCCTAAACCGAGCGCATGACGGAGACCACGCGGCCCATGATGGTCGCGTGGTCGCCGAGGATCGGCTCGTAGCGCGTGTTCTGCGGCAGGAGCCACGTGTGGCCGTCGCGCTGCCTGAACGTCTTGACTGTCGCCTCGTCGTCGAGGAGCGCCGCGACGATGTCCCCGTTCTCGGCGTTGTTCTGGCGCCTCACGACGACCCAGTCGCCGTCGCAGATCGCGGCGTCGATCATCGAATCGCCCTTGACCTTGAGCATGAAGAGCTCGCCATAGCCCACGAGCTGCCGAGGGAGGGGCATGACATCCTCGACGACTTGGTCGGCAAGGATGGGACCGCCCGCCGCGATGCGCCCCACGAGCGGCACCATCGCCGTGTCTGCCGCGCTCGCCATCTCATCGACGCTGATGCCGCCGACGCCGAGCACGGGGGAGCTCTGCTCCGTCTCGATGGTGAGCGGACCCTCGTCGAGGCTCAGCGGCATGAGGACCTCCATGGCCCGCGGACGCTTGGGGTCGCGCCGGAGGTAGCCGAGCTTCTCGAGCTGCGCGAGCTGGTGCGTCACGCTCGAAAGGCTTGCGAGCCCCACCGTGTCGCCGATCTCGCGCATCGACGGCGGATAGCCCTTCGTCTGGACGGAGCGCTGGATGGTCTCGAGGATCTTCCGCTGGCGCACCGTCAGCCCCTTGGCCGCGCGAGTCGCTCCTGCCATGCCGTGCTCCTTCTCTATGCCTGCGTGTGCGGCCCGCTTATTTTGTCGGACCCCTTCAGCATCCTGATCCCACCGTAGGGGACGAAGCGGCTCCTTTCAAACATGTGTTCTATCGCGTCTGGACACGATTCGTCGAGAGGTGCTAAAAAGGTCCCTAGGTGATTCGAAGACACATTCGAACGAATTGCTCAGGAGGAAGAACCGTGGCACACGCATTCGCAACACCGCTCGGAGGAGAGTCCGTGAGCCTGCTCGACGCCCTGCTCGGGGAACGGGCAGGCGCGTTTGAGGAGCCTGCTCCGCGGATGTCCGCGCCTCCGAGGCTGCGCCTCACACGGCGGGGCCGGTTCGTGCTTATCGCCATGCCGGTGTTCATCGCCTCGGTGTTCCTTCTGGTGGGCCTCGCGGCACTCTGGTCCCCGGCGCGTGCGGGGGATGCTGCGCCGGCGCATCTCGATGCCGTGCAGGTGACCGTGCAGCAGGGGCAGTCCCTCTGGTCCGTCGCATCGCAATATGCTCCGGATCGGGATCCCCGCGTGGTCATCAGCGAGATTGTCGACCTCAATGGGCTCGATTCGACGCGCGTGCAGCCGGGCCAGCAGCTCATGGTTCCCAAGTCATGAATTCAGGGTGCTGCTCGCCGCGGGCGTAGGCTGGACCGGTGAACGAGCAGACTGTCCAGCAACCAGCGTCCGGCCTCGCACGGCCGGAGGTTCTCACCCCGGAGGAACGCCTCGCGCGACTTCCCCTCCGTGATGATCTGCGCGGACAGCACCCTTACGGAGCCCCGCAGCTCGACGTGCCGATCATGCTCAACGTCAACGAGAACACGTATGGGGTTCCGGCGGACGTCCAGGACGCGATCGCTGAAGCGGTGCGCGAGGCCGTTGCGGGGCTCAACCGCTACCCGGACCGCGAATTCACCGAACTGCGCGAGGCGCTCGCCGAGTATCTGGGGCACGGGCTGTCGGCGGAGCAGCTGTGGGCCGCCAACGGTTCCAACGAGGTACTCCAGCAGCTCCTCCAGGCGTTCGGCGGACCGGGCCGCAGCGCCCTCGGATTCCCCCCCACGTACTCGATGTATCCGCTCCTCGCCGCGGGAACTGGAACCGCCTATCTCAAGGGCATGCGAGCAGATGACTACGCGCTCGATGCCGAGTCTGCTGCCCGCCAGGTGCGCGAGCTTGCCCCCAACCTCGTCTTCCTCTGCTCCCCGAACAATCCGACCGGCACCGCGCTCGGCCTCGACGTTGTCGACGCCGTCTATGAGGCGGGAGAGGCGAGCCAGGCGATCGTGATCGTCGACGAGGCGTACGCGGAATTCGCCCAGCTCGGCACGGAGAGCGCTCTGACACTGCTTCCGGGCCGCCCGCGCCTTGTCGTGACGCGCACGATGAGCAAGGCCTTCGCCCTGGCTGGCGCCCGCCTTGGATATCTTGCGGCAGCGCCTGAAGTCATCGACGCGCTGCGCCTCGTGCGCCTTCCTTATCACCTTTCCGCCGTGACGCAGGCCACGGCGCTCGCCGCGCTTCGGCACCGTGCGTCGCTCATGTCCGAGGTTGAGGAGATCAAGCACCAGCGGGACAGGATCGTCAAGGAGCTCTCGCGGCTGGGCCTCAAGCCCGCCGCCTCGGATTCGAACTTCGTGTTCTTCACTGGCCTCCGCGACCCCCGGCGCATCTGGCGCGGACTCCTCGACGCCGGGATCCTCGTGCGGGACGTCGGGATTCCGGGAAGCCTCCGCGTCACGGCGGGCACCGAACTCGAGACGAGCGCGTTCCTCACGCGGCTCGAGGAGCTTCTCGCCGTCGAGTCCTAGGCAGCGGCCACCGCGAACTCCGACCCCGAGAACGCCGACCTAGAATGGGTTCATCCCCAGCGATCGCCTCGAATGAAGGGCATATATCCATGAGCATCGAGCTGCAGACCGCGCAGCGCCTCTCGCGCACGGCGCGGATGGAGCGCACGACCTCCGAGTCCTCGGTGGTCGTCGAGATCAATCTCGACGGCACGGGCCGGTCCGACATCTCGAGCAGCGTGCCGTTCTACGACCACATGCTCACGGCGCTCGCAAAGCACTCGCTCATCGACGTCACGGTGAAGGCCACGGGGGATACGCACATCGATGTGCACCACACTGTCGAGGACATCGCGATCACGTTCGGCGAGGTGCTCAAGCAGGCTCTCGGCACGAAGGCGGGCATCCGCCGCTTCGGCGAGGCCACGATCCCGCTCGACGAAGCGCTCGCGAACGCCGTGGTGGACGTCTCCGGCCGCCCCTACCTCGTCCACTCGGGCGAGCCCGCCGGGCAGGAGTACCACCTCATCGGCGGCCACTTCACGGGCTCCCTGACGCGGCATGTCTTCGAGGCGATCACCCTGCACGCGGGGATCTGCCTCCACATGACGGTTCTCGCCGGGCGCGATCCGCACCACATTGTCGAGGCGCAGTTCAAGGCGTTCGCCCGTGCGCTGCGGGCAGCCGTCGAGCCGGACCCGCGCATCGGCGACGCGATCCCCTCGACGAAGGGTGCCCTGTGAGCGAGGCGGGGACGCCTGAACTGCGCGATGGCGTCGCGGTCGACGCACGCAACCTCGGCGGTCCTGGCGCCGATCCAGCGGGCCGGCCCACCGTCGTCGTCCTCGACTACGGGTCCGGCAACGTGCGCTCCGCCGTTCGGGCACTCGAGCGGGCAGGCGCTGCCGTGACGCTCAGCGCGAAGCCCGAGGACGCCCTCAACGCGGACGGTCTCGTCGTGCCCGGCGTCGGCGCATTCGCGACGGTCATGGATGAGCTCAAGGCCGTCGACGGCCTCCGGATCATCGGGCGGCGGGTGGCCGGGGGCAGGCCCGTGCTCGCGATCTGCGTGGGGCTCCAGGTGATGTTCGAGCGCGGCGTCGAGCACGGGGTCGAGAGCGAGGGCCTCGGCGAATGGCCCGGGACGGTCGAGCTTCTGCCGGCTCCGGTCGTGCCGCACATGGGCTGGAATACCGTCAAGGCCGCGGAGGGCTCGAAGCTGTTCGCGGGCGTCGAAGACGAGCGGTTCTACTTCGTCCACTCGTACGGCGTGCAGACGTGGGAGTTCGACGTGAGCCAGCCCCGCATGACGGCACCTCTCGTCACGTGGTCCGAGCACGGCGCGCCGTTCATCGCGGCGGTCGAGAACGGTCCGCTGTGCGCGACGCAGTTCCACCCGGAGAAGTCGGGAGATGCCGGCGCCCGGCTGCTCAAGAACTGGGTGGCGTCCCTCAAGCCGAAAGCCGCATCGATCGACAAGTCCAGCTGAATGTGGTCGGTACTCCTCTTCGGCCTCGCCGGCCTGCTCGCGGGCGGCGTCGTCTCGTTCCGCAAGCAGGGGCTTCCGAACTGGACCTGGATCTCGTTCGGCGTCCTCGCGGCCGCCGCGCTCGTCGCGGCCTACCTGTTCACGTTCTCGGCCTGACCCTCGCCTTTCCACTGACACGACTGCCATAAGGAGTTCCATGACAACCGTTGGGGAGCCCATCCTCGAGCTGCTGCCCGCCGTCGACGTTGCCGACGGCCAGGCCGTCCGCCTCGTCCAGGGCGAGGCCGGGAGCGAGACGAGCTATGGTGCGCCGCTCGAGGCCGCGCTCGCATGGCAGGACGCGGGAGCCGAGTGGGTGCATCTCGTGGATCTCGACGCGGCGTTCGGGCGCGGCAGCAATCGCGAGCTGCTCGCCGACGTCGTGCGCCAGCTCACCGTCAAGGTAGAGCTCTCGGGCGGCATTCGCGATGACGCATCGCTCGAGGCGGCTCTCGGGCTTGGCGCGGCGCGCGTCAACCTCGGCACAGCCGCGCTCGAGGATCCCGAATGGACCGCGCGCGCGATCGCGCGCTACGGCGACCAGATCGCCGTCGGCCTCGACGTGCGCGGCACGACCTTGGCCGCGCGCGGCTGGACGAAGGAAGGCGGCGACCTGTGGGAGGTCCTCGCGCGCCTCGAGGACGCAGGCTGCGCCCGCTATGTCGTCACGGACGTCACGAAGGACGGCACGCTGCGCGGCCCGAACGTCGAACTTCTCAAGCAGATGTGCGAGCGAACCGCCAAGCCCGTCGTCGCCTCGGGCGGCATCTCGAGCCTCGATGACCTCCGGGTGCTGCGTGAGCTCGTGCCGCTCGGCGTCGAGGGCGCGATCGTCGGCAAGGCGCTCTACGCGGGCAAGTTCACGCTTCCCGAGGCGCTCGACGTCGCCGGACGCCGCTGACATGGGCGCGCCCCGCCACCTGCCTGGCCATATCGCCGCGGCGCTGGCCCGTGCGGGCGAGCCGAGCGACTCGGCCGGGCGGCCGTGGGCCGGGCGCGACCTCGCGGGCGAGGGAAACCCCCTGCACCAGTTCGACGCGGATGACGGCGCCGCCGACCCGGGCGTCGAGGCGGCCCTCGCGGCGCTCGCCTCGGGCGGGCCGCGGGAGCGCGCGGCGGCCGGTTCCGAGGAAGCCGTGGTTGCGGCGCTTGCGACCGCACGCGTGTTCGTGCCCGTGGTCGCCTCCCTCGCGGAGGGCGCACTCGGCGAGCACGGGTTCGAGGAGGACAAAGAGGCGGACATGGCGCTCGTGACCTTGAGCGCCCCGGATGGACGCAAGGCGCTTCCGGTCTTCACCTCGGTCGAGCGGCTCGAGGCGTGGCATGCTGCGGCCCGCCCTGTCGCCGTCGCTACGCCGCGTGCCGCGCTCTCGGCAGTTTCCGAGGGTGCCGAGCTCGTCGTCGTCGATCCGGGCGCCGACGTGACCTTCGTCCTGCGGCGCCCCGCCGTTTGGGCGCTCGCGCAGCAGAAGCCGTGGACGCCGTCGTACCGCGACGAATCGCTTGTCGACGTCGTCGCGGAAGCGCTTGAAGGCCTCGACGCCGCGCGCGCGGCCCGCCTCGAACCGGGCAGGGGCGTTGCAACCCGGGATCGGTTGGGCCGCATCCTGACCGGCGGAGGGCACGGGCCCGAACTGCGGATCGTGCTCGAGCTCGAGCACGGTTTGCCTGCCGACGCCGTGCGTGACATCGTGGCAGAGCTGAACGGCCGGCTCGCCGCCAGCGAACGCTTCGCGGAGGCCGTGGACTCGATCGAGATCTCCCTCCGCGCCGCCGGAACCTGACCCTCCTCGCCCACCGGCTGGGGGTATGGCTGGCGGCGGGACCTCAAGGGGGTATGAATGGACTTCGGCCTGTACAGGCAGCTGTGGCGGCGCCGCCCGGTGCGGAATCTGCTCCTGGTTGCGATGGTTGCGCGGCTTCCCCATTCGGCCGCGGGCGTCATGCTCACACTCCACGTGGTGCAGACGCTCGGCCTCGGCTATGGCGCCGCGGGTACCGTCGCAGCGCTCCTCACGATCGGGATCGCTGTCGGGGCGCCGTGGCGTGGTCGGCGCGTCGACACGGCAGGTCTCCGGGTCGCGCTCATCCCATCGATCATCGCCGAAGCGGTCGTGTGGTCGGTCGCGCCGCATTTGGGTTATCCCGGCCTTCTCGCGGCGGCGCTCGTGGGCGGCGTTTTCTCGCTCCCGATCTTCTCGGTCGTCCGGCAGTCGCTCGGTGCCATGACAACGCCCGCGGAACGGAGGACGGCGTTCGCGCTCGACTCGATCTGCACCGAGGTCACGTTCATGGTCGGCCCGGCGCTCGCCGCTCTCGTCGCCGTCCAGCTCTCCACCGTCATCGGGGTCACAGGCGTCGGCGTCTCCGCTGCCCTCGCGGGCCTCGCCCTCGTCTGGTTCAACCCGCCCACGCGTTCTGACCAGGCCGGGGGTGCACTCGCCCCCGAAGGGATAGCCGGTGCGGGCGCGAACGACGACGTCGCGTCGTGCCTCGAATCGGCCGAGAGCGCGGCGCCTGCCGAGGTCGCGGCGGGCCAGGCGGACGGGGCGTCCGGGCTGCGGCGTCTCCTCAGCCGGGCGCCCGGCGGCCTGCGCCGTGGGTTCGGCTGGCTCACGGTCTCGGTCGTCGTCGTCCTCGTCGTGGCGGCAGGCTCGGGCATTGTCCTCTCGGGCACGGACGTGGGCATCGTCGCGGTGCTGCGCGGGCATGGGGAGGGGGAGGAGCTCGGCATCGTCTTCCTCGCGTGGTGCCTCGCGTCGCTTGTGGGCGGGCTCGTGTACGGCGCGATGACCCAGCGGGTTCAGCCCCTCCTGCTGCTCCTCGCCATGGCCGCGCTCACGATCCCGATGGGCTTCGCGAGTGACGTCTGGAGCCTTAGCCTGCTCTCGATCCCCGCCGGCCTCCTCTGCGCGCCCACGCTGTCCGCGGCGTCGGAGGCCATCGCGGCGCTCGTCGACGAGGGCAAGCGCGGCGAGGCGATGGGCTGGTACGGCTCGGCGCTCACCGCCGGCACGGCGCTGGGTTCGCCGTTCACGGGCCTCATGATCGACGCAGCGGGGCCGTGGGCAGGCTTCGTGGGGATCGGTGCGCTCGGCGTCCTGCTGTGCGTCGCGGGCCTCGTCGCGCAAAGCGTTCGACGGCGGCGCCGCGCCTCGCTCAGTTGACGCGCCTCTCTCAGTTGACTGGGCCGGTGTACTTCTCGCCTGGGCCCTTGCCGGGCTCGTCCTGAATGAGCGACGACTCGCGGAAGGCGAGCTGGAGGGACCGAAGGCCATCCCGGAGGGGAGCCGCGTGCTGCGAGCCGATCTCGGGGGCGGCAGCCGTCACGAGCCCTGCGAGGGCCGTGATGAGCTTGCGCGCCTCATCGAGGTCTTTGAGGGCCTCGCCCTCGGGCCCCTCGGCGAGCCCCACCTTGACCGCGGCCGCGCTCATGAGGTGAACCGCCGTCGTCGTGATCACCTCGACGGCCGGCACTTCGGCGATGTCGCGCACCTGGCCGCTCACGTCGGCCTGGTCGTTCGGAGTGTGCGGGGCAGAGGCCTGATCAGTCGAGGTCATGCTGATAAGCTTGGCACAGACCGACTGGATGTCGTTATTTCAGTGTGCCCACCCGGGGTGGTCAGCCTCGGGTATGGGAGCCTGTATACTTGATTGACAGTTTGCAAGCGGAGTTTTCTCCCACCCGCGTCGGCGTGCAGGATCGCAACGGACTCGTTCCGCATGATCGCATTGCTGCCGGGTACTCAGGTTGGCTCGCCACGGAATCCACCGTGGCTGGGCACCGCGCCACACCGGCGCGCACCTTCTGAGGCCTCCGATTGCGCCGGCAATCGGGGGCCTTCCTCGTTGCCGGGCCAGTCCTTGACTACTTGAGGAGCTTGAACATTAGCGATCCACGCATCAATGAGCGAATCCGCGTTCCCGAGGTGCGCCTCGTTGGGCCTGCAGGCGAGCAGGTCGGCATCGTGCGCATCGAGGATGCGCTGCGTCTTGCCGCGGAGGCAGATCTCGATCTCGTTGAAGTAGCACCCCAGGCCAAGCCGCCGGTGTGCAAGCTGATGGACTTCGGCAAGTACAAGTACGAGGCCGCGGTCAAGGCCCGCGAGGCGCGCAAGAACCAGACGAACACGGTTCTCAAGGAGATCCGGTTCCGCCTCAAGATCGATACCCACGACTACGAGACGAAGAAGGGCCACGCGCTCCGCTTCCTCGGAGCGGGGGACAAGGTCAAGGCCATGATCCAGTTCCGCGGCCGCGAGCAGCAGCGCCCGGAGATGGGCATCCGCCTGCTCCAGCGCTTCGCGGACGACGTCGCCGAGGTCGGAGCGGTCGAGTCCGCGCCGCGCATCGACGGCCGCAACATGGTCATGGTGATCGGCCCGCTCAAGAACAAGGCGGAGGCCAAGGCCGAAGCGCGCCGCGCCGCACAGCGCGCGGCGGACAAGGCGAAGGCCGAGGCCGCGAAGTCCGCGAGTGTCACGGCGGACAAGGCTCCGATGACCCAGTCGCTCGGCGACGCGCTCCCGGAGGCGCTGCGTCAGGCTGCGGCTCAGGCCGAAGAGGCCGTCGAGCTTGACGACGTGCTGGCTGACGACGTTCTGATTGACGACGTTCTGGTTGACGACGTGCAGGCTGACGACGTGCTGGCCGACGAGGTGCTGGATGAGGCCGATGAGGCTGAAGAGGCGCCCGAGCCGGAACCCGAGGCTGCTGAGGAGCCGGCCGAAGAGCCGGCCGCCGACGAGCCCGCTGCGGAGCAGGTTGCTCCTGAGCAGGCCTCCGCGCAGCCCGCGGAGCCGGTTGCGCCGAGGCCCGCGCCCCGTCCGCAGGCCCCCAAGCCAGGCGAGGCGGCCAAGCCCGCCGCGCCGAAGCCGTCGGCGCCGCGCCCGCAGGCCCCGAAGCCGGGTGCCCCGCGGCCTTCGGCGCCCAAGCCATCCGCCCCTCGGCCCTCGGGCCGCCGGGGCAGCTAGCCCACCGGGGCCGCTCTGACCGATGAGGTCCGGGCGGCCGTCGGTACCACCAGTCGGCCCGCGAGAGCGGGCCGCCAGAGAAGCCGCGGCCTTGTGCCGCGGGAAGCGAAGGAGATCGGTTCCCATGCCGAAGATGAAGACCCACAGTGGCGCCAAGAAGCGCTTCAAGCTGACTGGCTCGGGCAAGCTCAAGCGCCAGCAGGCCAACCGCCGCCACTACCTTGAGCACAAGCCGACCACGCTGACGCGCCGCCTTCACGCGGACAAGATCGTGTCCGGCGGCGACGCCAAGGTCATCAAGCGGATGCTCGGCATCTGAGTCAGTTCCCCAGTCAGGATTTTTTGAAGGAGTACACACATGGCACGTGTGAAGCGGGCGGTCAACGCCCACAAGAAGCGCCGCACCGTCCTTGACCGCGCGTCCGGCTACCGGGGCCAGCGCTCGCGTCTCTACCGCAAGGCGAAGGAGCAGCTGCTCCACTCGTTCGTCTACAGCTACCAGGACCGCCACAAGCGCAAGGGCGACTTCCGCCGTCTCTGGATCCAGCGCATCAACGCTGCCGCCCGCGCGAACGGCCTGACGTACAACCGCCTCATCCAGGGCCTCAAGGCCGCCGAGGTCGAGGTTGACCGCCGCATGCTCGCCGAGCTCGCCGTCTCGGACGCCGCCGCGTTCTCGGCGCTCGTCGAGGTCGCCAAGAAGGCCCTCCCGTCGGACGTCAACGCTCCGGCGGCCGCGAAGTAGGCTTCGCGAAGCTGTACTGCCCATAGGCATTCCGGAATGCCCGCACCGCTTTGATCGGTGCGGGCATTCTGGTTTTCCGCGGCGGCTAGAGTAGGTCAGTGACTTCCCCACACCGAGCCGACTACTCGGCCGAGCCCATGGCCAATCCGCGGGCGGACCGCGTGCGCGACGTCGCCAAGCTCGCCCAGCGATCCGCGCGGGCCAGGCGCGGACTGTTCCTCGCCGAGGGCCCACAGGCGGTGCGCGAAGCACTCAAGCTCGGTCCGCGCGTCGTCGCCGAGGTGTACGCGAGCGAGGCGTGCCTCGAGAGGTACCCCGAGCTCGGCTCGCTCGCCCGCGCGACAGGCGCCCTCCGGCTCGCGAACGACGATGTGCTCGCCGCGATGGCGGACACCGTCAATCCGCAGGGCATCCTGGCTGTGTGCCGCCAGCTCGACACTCCGCTTGGCGACGTGCTCGCGCGGTCTCCGAGGCTCCTTGCCGTTCTGTGCCGGGTCCAGGACCCGGGCAACGCCGGAACGATCCTGCGCGCGGCGGACGCGGCCGGCGCCGACGCCGTAGTCCTGACCGACGGGAGCGTGGACATCTACAATCCCAAGGCCGTGCGGAGCACGGCCGGCTCGATCTTCCACGTTCCCGTCGTCGTCGGCGCGGATGTCGATGAGCTGGCACGCGAGGCTCGCGCCGCGGGGCTTGGTATCCTCGCGGCGGACGGCTACGGGACCGTGGACCTCGACACCCTCCAGGACGAGAGTGCGGCCCGGCGCCTGGGAGCGACTCAGCTCGGAATGGCTCAGGATGGCGCGCCGTCGTCCGCCTCCCCGGGGCCCGCGCTCGAGGGGCCCACGGCGTGGCTCTTCGGCAACGAGGCGCAGGGCCTCTCCGACGACGAACTCGCCCTTGCGGACGCCCGCGTGGCCGTTCCCGTGTACGGCGAGGCGGAGAGTCTCAACGTGGGCACGGCGGCCACGGTGTGCCTGTATGCGAGCGCGCGGTCGCAGAGGCGGAGCGGGTAGATTCGAGGCATGTCGGCCTCTGGGGGTACCAAAGCTGTTGTCGCGGCGCTCGCCGCGAATCTGTCCATCGCCGCGATGAAGTTCGTCGCGTTCGCGCTTACGGCGTCGTCGTCGATGCTCGCCGAGGCCATCCACTCGGTGGCCGACTCAGGCAACCAGATTCTCCTCCTTATCGGAGGGCGCCGAGCGGCGCGCGGGGCAAGCCCCGAGCATCCATTCGGCTACGGCCGCGAACGGTACATCTACGCGTTCATCGTCTCGATCGTGCTGTTCAGCGTGGGTGGCCTCTTCGCGCTGTTCGAGGCGTGGGAGAAGCTCCAGAATCCGCACGGCATCGAGGGCCCGTGGTGGTGGGTCCCGCTCGTGATCCTCGCCGGCTCGATCGTCGCCGAGGGCCTCTCGTTCCGCACCGCCTTGCGCGAGGCCCGTCCGCTGCGCGGCGGCCAGAGCTGGGTGTCGTTCATCCGCAATGCGAAGCAGCCCGAGTTGCCTGTTGTGCTGCTCGAAGACTTCGGTGCGCTCATCGGCCTCGTGTGCGCGCTCTTCGGCGTCTCGCTCACCCTCGTGACCGGCAACGGCGTCTGGGACGCGATCGGCACGGCGCTCATCGGCATCCTGCTCGTCGCGATCGCGACCGTCCTCGCGCTCGAGACGAGTTCGCTGCTCCTCGGGGAGCCCGCGAGCGACGCGGACATTGCGAAGATCACGGCCGCCCTCGAGGACGACGGCACGCGCGTCATCCACCTCCGTACGATGCATCTGGGGCCCGACGAGCTGCTCGTCGCCGCGAAATTCAGCGTCGAGCGAGGTGCGAGCGGCGAGCAGATCGCCCGGGCGATCGACGACGCCGAGGCGCGCGTCCGCGGCTCCGTCCCGGCCGCGCGGGTCATCTACCTCGAGCCGGACATCCCGCGCGGCGCGCTGGCGGAAGCGGAGTAGGAGGCGTTCGTCAGGCGAGCGGCCTGCGCCGCTCGAGCCAACCGCTCAGGGCGGCGATTCCGAGGCCGAGGACGGCGAGGCCCGCCCCCACGTAGGCCGGAGCCGTGAAACCCCAGCCCCAACCGATGACGAGACCGCCGACGAACGCGCCCAGCGCGTTGGCGACGTTGAGCGCGGAGTGGTTGAGCGACGAGGCGAGCGTCGGCGCCTTCGGGGCCGAATCGAGCAGCCGGGTCTGGAGGGCGGGGACGATCGTGGATCCCGAGCCGCCGACGACGAACACCATGAGCAGTGCCGTCGGCCACCACTGCGCGGCAAGGCCGTACAGGACCATGACGATCGCCACGAGCGCGAGGCCCCGGTAGATCGTGCCCATGACCGATCGGTCCGCCATCCGCCCGCCGATGACGTTGCCCGCCACCATGCCCAATCCGTAGAGCGCGACGACGAGCGGCATGAGGTTCTCGGGGAGCCCGCTCACGCTCGTCATGGTGTGGGCAATGTACGTGTAGGTCGCGAAGAAGCCGCCGAATCCGACGACGCCGATGAGCAGCGCGAGCCACATCTGCACGCGCGTGAGCGCGCCGAGCTCGCGCCGCATGCTCGCTTCCGGGTGGGCGGGCTCGAACGGCACGAAGCGCCAGATCATCGCGACGGCGGTGAGCCCGATGAGGGCTGTGACGACGAAGAGGAGCCGCCAGCCGAACGCCTGGCCGAGCCACGTGGCGAACGGCACGCCGAGCACGTTCGCGATCGTGAGGCCAGACATGACGGTCGCGATGGCCCACCCGCGTTTCGTCGGGGCCACGAGGGTTCCCGCGAGGACGGCGGCAGCACCGAAGTACGCCCCGTGCGGGAGGCCCGCGGCGAAGCGCGAGATCATCATCGATCCGAAGTCGCCCGCGAAAACCGAGGAGAAGTTGGCAAGCGCGATGAACGCCGCGAGCGCCATGACGAGCCACTTGCGGGGGAGCCGCGCGCCGATCGCCGCGAGGATGGGCGCGCCGACGACGACGCCGAGGGCGTAGGCCGAGATGAGCTGTCCCGCCTGCGGCGTGGAGAGGGCGAGGCCGCGTTCGATCTCCTTGAGCAGACCCATCGTGGAGAACTCGACCGTGCCGATGCCGAACCCGCCGATCGCGAGGGACAGCATGGCCCAGAAGAGCGGCTTCGGCGCGAGCGGGGCGCGGCGGGTCCGGCCTGGTTGGGCGGGCGCGTGAGCCGAGGGCGCGCTCGGGGCGCTCTGGGCAGGGGGCGTCGTCATGGTGGTCCCTTGGAAGTCGGTGCTGTCGTTCGAGAGGACGCGGCGGGCGGCCGCGCCGCGGAGGGGCAGCATCGGCCCTCGGATCCTTCAACTCTATTCGCTGTGGGCTCATTCCGCCGACCTAGACTGTGGGCGTGGAAGGTACCGAGACGATCGTCCAGGTGGCGGGAGGAGCGATCGTCGATTCGCTTGCGCGGCCCACGAGGCTCCTCGCCGCGCGCCGTACTGCGCCGCCACAGTTTGCGGGGATGTGGGAGTTCCCTGGCGGAAAGGTCGAGCCGGGCGAGGGCCACGAGGCTGCGCTTCTCCGCGAGCTCCGCGAGGAGCTGGGGGTCGGAGTCCGGCTCGGTCCCGAGATCTGCGCGCCGGCCCGTGGCGGCTGGCCCCTCAGTGCGAAGGCCGCCATGAGGGTGTGGTTCGCCGAGATCACCGAGGGATCGCCCAGCGCGCTCGAAGACCACGACGAGCTCCGCTGGATCCCCCTCGCCCGAGACGCCGAAGACCGGCTCACGGGCCTTCCCTGGATCCCCGCCGACTACCCGATCGTCGAGGCGGTCCGGGTTGAGGCCGAGCGGCTCGTGCGCCGCGCCTAGAACAGTGCGTCCTGGGCCGCCGGTCTCTTCGCAGTGCGGCGGGGCGCGGCGTCCAGCATGCGGTGGCCCACCGTGTCCGGACCGCCGAAGCCATGCCGCGCCTTCGCGTGGGCAACCCGCCGGCCGAGCCACGCGCGGTAGTCCTTGGGCGCGTAGGAGCCCTGGCCGTAGAGCCTCCGGTACCGGCCGACGAGCTGGGGATGCTCGCGCGCGAGCCACTGCATGAACCATTCCTTCGTCCCGGGCCTCAGATGGAGGGCCCCCGCCGTCACGTCGCTGGCCCCGGCCGCGGCGAGGGCGCCGAAGAGCGCGTCGAGGTGCTCCTCGCCGTCCGTGAGCCAGGGGAGGATCGGCATGGCCATGACGCCGCACGGCAGCCCCGCGTCGCGCAGCTTGCGGATGAGCGCGAGGCGCGCGGACGGCGAGGGAGTCCCCGGCTCGAGCACAGACTGCAGCGATGGATCGAGGACCGCAAGGGAGATCGCCGTGCCGACGGGGACCTGGGCGGCCGCGGCTTTGAGGAGCGGCAGGTCGCGCGCGAGGAGCGTGCCCTTCGTGAGGATCGAGAAGGGCGTCCCCGAGTCGGCGAGGGCCCCGATGATGCCGGGCATGAGCGCATAGCGGCCCTCCGCCCGCTGATAGGGATCCGTGTTGGTGCCGAGGGCGACGTGCTCGCGCGACCACGACGGCCGCGCGAGCTCCCCCCGCAGGACCTCGACCACGTTGACCTTGACCACCAGCTGCCGGTCGAAGTCAAGGCCCGAGTCGAGGTCCAGGTACTGGTGCGTGCCCCTCGCGAAGCAGTAGACGCACGCGTGACTGCACCCGCGGTAGGGATTGACCGTCCACCGGAACGGCATGGAGGACGCCGGCGGCACCTTGTTGAGCGCCGATTTCGCGGCGACCTCGTGGAACGTGATGCCGTGGAACTCCGGCGTCCGGACGGCGCGCAGGAGCCCCGCGAGCGGGATGAGCGGGGCACTGTCCGTACCGCTCTCAGCTGCCTCGGCCCGGGCCGTCTGCGTGTTCCATCGCATGCGCACTATTCGAATACATGTTCGATTCGATGTCAAGCACTCCCGGGGCCGGGCAAGAGCCGCCACGTCACGGTGACGCTCGCACTCACCTCGGCCTCCCCGGCTTCGACCGGCATCGGCTCGACGCTGCTCGCCAGCGCGGCGCGTGCGAGGGGAATCGGCCCACCGGGCGCCGGCGGCCCGCCGGCGCTGATCGAGATGACGTCGCCAAGGGTGCGCCCCGCCCGGGCGGCCAGGCGCGCGGCCGCCGCCCGCGCGTCGTCGAACGCTGCTTCCTGCGCGGCCGCCCGGGCTGACGAGGGATCGCTCACCTCGAGCGTGAGCCCGTTGACCCGCAGTGCGTCGCCGGCGGCGCGCACGACGGCGCCGAGCAGCTCGGGCGTCCGTGCGAGGTCGCGCGAGGTCACCGTCAGCGCAGCCCCAGCGGCGTAGCCGATGATCTTCTGCCCCGCGCCTTCCCGCCAGACCGTCTCGCTGCGCACCCACAGGCCGCCCGACGCGATATCCGATCGCGGGGTCCCGGCGCTGAGTGATGCGTCGACGGTCCGCTGGGCCGCGGCCGACGCCTCCTCGAAGGCCGCTGGCAGGCTTTGTGCGCGCGCCTCGACCCCCAATCGCACGACCGCGACGTCCGGGACCGCCCGGGCCGTCCCGGTTCCGGCGGTGGTGACGGTATCGCGCATCTTCCCCATGGTGGCCTCCTCGACGCTCCGCGGTGTGGCCACCGTATCCCCAGCCGCCCGATAGCTCTAGGCGCGAATGATCCGAGCGCGAGGGCGGGCGGGCCATCGCGGTCGGAGGGCAACGATAGACTGGGCGGGGAGCCGGGCCGGGCGATGCGCCGGGACTGGCTTCCTGCTGACCAACCCGCATGCGTAAGAACGGTCCATGACTGATACATTGCCCGGCGTCGCCGTCCCGGATCCCCTGGACGAGTCGGCCGTCACCGCCGCCGTCGACCGCGCCCTCGAGGAGATCTCGGGCGCGTCCACCCTGGACGAGCTCAAGGCCGTCCGCATCGCCCACACGGGGGAGAAGTCGCCCCTCGCGCTCGCCAACCGGGCCATCGGCTCGCTCGACAAGGCCTCCAAGGCGGCTGCGGGGAAGATCGTCGGCTCGGCGCGCGGGCGCGTGAACAAGGCCATCGCCGAGCGCAGCGAGGTTCTCGAGGCGGAGAACGACGCGCGGGTCCTCGCCGAGGAGACGGTCGACGTCACCGCCGCGCCGCGCCGTCGCCGACCGGGCGCGCGGCACCCGCTCTCGATGCTTCAGGACCGCGTGAGCGAGATCTTCGTCGGCATGGGCTGGGAGATCGCCGAGGGGCCAGAGGTCGAGTCCGAGTGGTTCAACTTCGACGCGCTCAACTTCAAGCCGGACCACCCCGCGCGCGAGATGCAGGACACGTTCTTCATCGAGCCCATCGAGCGGCACGTGCTCATGCGCACGCACACGTCGCCCGTCCAGGTGCGTTCGATGCTCGAGCGCGAGGTGCCGATCTACGTGCTGTGCCCGGGCAAGGTGTTCCGCACCGACGAGCTCGACGCGACGCACACGCCCGTGTTCCACCAGTTCGAGGGCCTCGCGATCGACAAGGGGCTGAGCATGGCTGATCTGCGCGGGACGCTCGAGCATTTCGCGCGGCAGATGTTCGGGGAGGACGCCCAGATCCGACTCCGCCCCAACTTCTTCCCTTTCACCGAGCCGAGCGCCGAGCTCGACATCTGGCACCCCGGCGCGAAGGGCGGCCCCCGCTGGATCGAGTGGGGCGGCTGCGGCATGGTCAACCCCAACGTGCTGCGCGCCGCGGGCATCGACCCCGAGGAGTACTCGGGCTTCGCGTTCGGCATGGGCATCGAGCGGACCCTCATGTTCCGCAACGACGTCGTGGACATGCGGGACATGATCGAAGGCGACGTCCGATTCAGCGAGCACTTCGGGATGGAGATCTAGGCACATGCGAATCCCCCTTTCGTGGCTGCGTGAATACACGCAGCTTCCGGCCACCGCGACCGCGGAGGACCTCATGGCCGATCTCGTCGCCGTCGGGCTCGAAGAGGAGGCCGTCCACCGGCCCGCGGACGGCATCAAGGGCCCGATCGTCGTCGGCCAGGTGCTGAGCCTCGTCAAGGAGCCGCAGTCCAACGGCAAGACGATCAACTGGTGCCAGGTCCGCGTGGTCCCCGAGGGCCAGGAGCAGACGCTCGCGGGCAAGGGCATCGACCCGTCCGGCGTGCAGGGCATTGTGTGCGGCGCGCACAACTTCGTCGAGGGAGACAAGGTCGTCGTGACGCTCCCGGGCGCGACCCTCCCTGGAGACTTCCACATCGCGGCCCGGAAGACCTACGGCCACGTCTCGGCCGGCATGATCGCCTCGGCCCGCGAGCTCGGGATCGGCGAGGATCACGACGGCATCATCGTGCTCTCGCGCCTGGGCCTCGACCCCGAGATCGGCACCGACGCGCTCGAGCTCCTCGGGCTGAACGACGAGGCCGCCGAGGTCAACGTCACGCCGGACCGCAGCTATTGCTTCTCGATCCGCGGCATCGCGCGCGAGTACGCCCAGGCCACAGGCACGGCATTCGAGGACCCGGCCACGCAGGTCAAGGCGCCCGAAAAGCTCGAAGAAGGCTTCGACGTCGTCCTCGACGACCGCGCGCCGGTCTACGGGGTGCCGGGCTGCGACCGCTTCGTGGCCCGCACGGTGCGCGGCATCGATCCGACGCGCCCCACGCCGCAGTGGATGGTCTCGCGCCTCCGCCTCGCGGGCGTCCGCTCGATCTCGCTTCCCGTCGACATCTCGAACTACGTCATGTTCGAGCTCGGCCAGCCCACGCACTGCTACGACCTCGACAAGCTCGAGGGCCCCATCACGGTGCGCCGCGCGGCCGACGGGGAGAAGATCGAGACCCTCGACGGCAAGATCCGTGAGCTCGACCCCGAGGACCTCCTCATCGCCGACGCGTCGGGGCCGATCGGCATCGCGGGCGTCATGGGCGGGGCCTCGACCGAGTGCTCCGCATCGACCGTCAACGTCCTCGTCGAGGCCGCCCACTTCGACACCGTGACGGTCGGCCGCTCGCGCCGCCGCCACAAGCTTCCGTCCGAGGCGTCCAAGCGCTTCGAGCGCGGTGTCGACTGGGAGGTCGCGGACGAGGCGGCCCAGCGCGTCGTGGACCTCCTCGTCGAGCTCGGCGGCGGCGTCGCCGACGAGGCCGGGACGGATGTCGGAACCGAGCCGCAGCCCGCCACGATCGTGCTTCCGCCGGCCTTCGCGTCCGAGCGCATTGGCATGGAGTTCTCCGAGGAACTCGTCGCGCGCACGCTCGGCGACCTCGGCGCCCAGGTTGAGCGCAACGGGTCCGACTTCGTCGTGACGCCGCCGAGCTGGCGCAACGACCTCGAGACGAAGGAAGACCTCTCCGAGGAGATCGCGCGGCTCGTCGGCTACGACAAGATCCCGTCGCGCCTCCCCGTCGCGCCCCCCGGCCGCGGGTTCACGCGCACCCAGCAGCAGCGGCGGCGGCTTGTGCAGGCGCTCGCGGACGCGGGCCTCACCGAGGTGCTCGCCTACCCGTTCGTGAGCAAGGCCGCGAACGAGACGTTCGGCGTCTCCGAGCCGGGCGCCCCGCGTCCGGCGGTCAAGCTCGCGAATCCGCTGAGCGAGGAGTTCGGCTGGCTGCGCACGTCCGTGCTTCCGGGCCTCATCGACGTCGCCAAGCGCAACCACTCGCGTGGCTTCCGCGACCTCGCGCTCTTCGAGGCGGGCCTCGTCTTCCTGCCCGAGGATGGGGAGCTCGGCACGCCGTCGATCCCACCGCTCGGGGCCCTTCCCTCCGACGACGTCCTCGATGCGCTCGACGCCGGCCTCCCGCGCCAGCCGCTCCACCTCGGCGCGATCATGACGGGGCACGACTCGCCCGCTGCGGCACAGCACACGCCGCGCGCGTGGGACTGGGCTGACGCGATCGACGTCGCGCGCCTCGCGGGCGACGTCCTCGGCGTCGACGTCGTCATCACCCAGGGCTCGCACCAGGCCTTCCACCCGGGCCGCACGGCGCAGATCTCGCTGCGCTCGGGGGAGGTCGTCGGCTACGCGGGCGAACTGCACCCCAAGGTCCTCGCCGCCCACGACCTGCCTGCCCGCTCCGTCGCCCTCGAGCTCGACGCGGACGCGCTCTTCGACGCGGCTCCCGACGTCATCGTCGCGAAGCACATCTCGACGTTCCCCGTTGCGACCCAGGACGTCGCACTCATCGTCGACGCCGCGATCCCCGCGGACGACGTCAAGGAGGCCTTGCGCGAAGGCGCGGGCGAGCTCCTCGAGGAGGTCCACCTCTTCGACGTCTACGTGGGCAAGGGCATCGAGGAGGGCAAGAAGTCGCTCGCGTTCGGCCTCCGCTTCCGCGCCGCGGACCGGACGCTCACCTCGGATGAGGCCTCGGAGGCACGCGCTGCGGCCGTCGCCCTCGCTGCCGAGCGGTTCGGGGCCGTGCAGCGCTGACGCGCGTGATCACCTGGGCATGATGCTCCGCGCGGTGCCACTTGGGCACAAAGGGTCTCCTCTTCCGGCCGGCAGGCCGACGGAAGGGGAGGCCCTTCGCGCGCGCGCCTTCGCGGACGCTCAGCGGGGCCACGAGTTCCTTGCCGGGCGGATCGCGCTGCGCGTTCTCGTCGGGGAGGCCCTCGGCGTCGGGCCGGGCCGTATCCTGCCGCTCTATCGGTGCCCCGCGTGCGGGGACGGCGAGCACGGATCGCCCGGATTCGCGCTCGCTGCGTCCGACGACGGCGACGCCGGCGATGCCCTGTCGACGCGCCTCCTGCTGGCCGCGAGCATGTCGCGCGCAGCGGGGTGGGCCCTCCTCGGGCTCGAGCGCAGCCGCGAGTGCTCCGCTCCGGCGCGCATCGGCGTCGACCTCGCACACGCCAGCGACTTCGGGACGATCCCGGACTCGGCCTTCTCGTCCCGCGAGTGTCTCCGCCTCACGGCGTCGCGCGACGCCCAGGCCGAGGCCGCGCGCCTCTGGGCCCGCAAGGAAGCCCTCCTCAAGGCCATGGGCACGGGGCTGCGCACGGACCCGGCCTCGGTCGAGACGCTCGGCGATCCGCGCGTCGTCGACCTCGACGCGCGCGCCCTGGGCCTTCCCGACGGCTTCTCGGCCGCAGCCGCGCGGCTCTGACGCGCTGGCCGGCTCGATGCGGCTTCTCGACGAGGCGCTATTTCGGCGCGGCGCTATTTCGGCGCGGCCGGGAGGGACCGTTCGTAGAGCCACGGGCGGAGGACGGCGGCGGCGCTGAACTTCCGCGCGCCCGCGCATACCCGGTCGAGGATCTCGATGAAGTCCGCCGTCGAGGCGAGCCTGTGCCGGTACTCCGACGCGAAGGCCCTGAGCGAGCGGAAGAAGCGATCGTCGCCCACGGCTCGCCGCACGGCGTGCAGTGCGAGGGCCCCGCGCTTGTAGACGCGGTCGTCGAACATGCAGGCGGGACCGGGTGAGCCGATCACGAGGTCCTGCGGCCTCGACGCGAGGAGCTTCCACGCCGCGGCGGCGCGTTCCCTGACCGACGCGACCCCGGCCTCCTCGCTCCAGAGCCATTCGGCGTAGCACGCGAAGCCCTCGTGCAGCCAGATGTCTTCCCAACGGCGCACGGTCACGGAGTTGCCGAACCACTGGTGGGCGAGCTCGTGGGCGAGGAGCCGTTGGGCGTCCCACGTGCGCTTGATGTGGTTTCGGCCCACGATCGAAAGGCTCTGGGCCTCGAGCGGGATCTCGAGTTCGTCCTCGGTGACCACGACCGTGTAGTCGCGGAACGGGTACGGTCCGAAGAGCTCTGAGAAGAGCTTGACCATCCGCACCTGGTCCCGGAGGCCCGCGCTAGCCTCGGCGCGCAGCTTGGGCGGCACGGTCGCGAGGACGCGGACCCGGCCCGAGCCCCGGTTCGGGAGGCGCCCGAGATCGAGCTCGCGGTACCGCCCGATGAGGACGGTCGCGAGGTAGGTGGACATCGGCTCGGACTGTTCGTAGACCCACGTTTCGCGGCTTGATCGCATGCGATGCGCGGTGAGGACTCCGTTTGAGACCACGCGGTAGCCGGCCTCAGCGGTCACGGTGATGCCGAAGGCCGCCTTCTGGCTCGGGTGGTCGTTGCACGGGAACCACGTCGGCGCGCCGACGGGCTGCCCCGCCACGAGGATCCCGTCATCGAGCTCTTCCCACCCGACCTCGCCCCACCGGCCATCGAGCGGGCGAGGGGAGCCCTCGTAGCGGATGTCGAGGTCGAAGCCGCGCCCCTTGGGAAGGGGGTTGCGCGGCGTGATGATGAGCTGGTCGCCCCGCTGCGTCCAGTGGCGTGGCTTGGCCCCGTCCAGGGAGATCTTCGACGCACGCAGGCCCACGAGGCTCAACGTCACGGCGTCGAGCCTCTCGCGTGCTTCGGCGTGGATGTGGGTCCGCCCGCTGAGGTGGTTGCTTGAGACCTTGACGTCGAGTTCGAGGTCGTACCGTTCCACTCGGTAGGCGGCCGTTCCGTGCCCGGGCGTGTAAGGGTCCAGAACGGGGGCCCCGTTCTTGGGGCTCACCGGGTGGGGGCCTTCGGCCCCGACCACGGGACCACGGGATTGCCGCGCCAGTACGTCCCTGCGGGAATGGCCTCGCCGCGCATCACGAGCGACGCCGGCCCCACAGTGGCGCCCGAGCCGATGGCCGCGCCGGGGAGGACGACGCCGTGCGGACCCATCGTCGCGCCGTCGCCGATCGCGACGCTTCCGAGGCTCATGATCCGATCGTGGAACAGATGGGTCTGGACGACGCAGCCGCGATTGACGGTCGAGCTCGGGCCGAGCTCGACGAGGTCCGCCTCGGGAAGCCAGTAGCTCTCGCACCACGCGCCGCGGCCGATCCGCGCCCCGAGCGCGCGCAGCCACCACACGAGCGCCGGCGTTCCCGCTGCCGCCCGGGCAAACCAGGGCGCGGCCACCATCTCGACGAAAGCGTCCACCACCTCGTTGCGCCACACGAACGAGCTCCACAGCGGGTGCTCTCCTTCGCGGATGCGGCCCACGAGGAGCCACTTCGCCGCGACGGCGGAACCGGCCGCGACGGCCCCTGCCGCAAGCATGACGGCGCCGCACACGAGCGCCGCGGGCACGTAGCCCCACAGTGCGGCGAGCCAGTCGAGCACGGCGAGGACGACGACGGCGATGGCCACCG
This sequence comes from Sinomonas terricola, assembly GCF_034931225.1. Lineage (NCBI taxonomy): Bacteria > Bacillati > Actinomycetota > Actinomycetes > Micrococcales > Micrococcaceae > Sinomonas > Sinomonas terricola. Next base: position 55,508 of record NZ_JAYGGQ010000004.1, on the reverse strand, counting down.
TGAGCACGACCGGAACCGCACGGCACAGCTCCCAGAGGGCCCGCGCGACCTTGAGGCGCGACGGCGGGCTGAACGTCCGGGCGGTGTCCGATTCGAGCGAGGTCCGGCGGAGGCGCACGGGAGGGCTCCCGAGCCACGACGAGCCGGACTTGGCCTTCTTGGGGGTCGCCGAGAGGACCGCGACGAGGCCGTTCTTCGGGACCGAGCGGCCCGCCGCCGTCATACCCGAATTCCCGAGGAACGCACGCTTGCCGATCTTGGCCGGGGCGATCCGGAGCCATCCGCCGCCGAGCTCGTAGGAGGCGACCATCGTGTCGTCGGCGAGGAATGCGCCGTCGCCCACTGTGGTCATCTTGGGCACGAGCAGGACCGTGGAGGCCTCGACGTCCTTCCCCACGGTCGCGCCGAGGAGGCGAAGCCACGTGGGGGTGAAGAGGCTTGCGTAGAGGGGGAAGAGGAGGTCCCGGGCCATGTCGAGGACGCGCTCGGTGGCCCAGACCTGCCAGCCCATGCGGCTGCGGATCCGGTACGTGCCCTCGCGGAGCCCGAGCCCGAGCACGCGCGTGCAGGCCGCGACGAGGAGCAGGTTCGCCGCGAACCACGCCGCCGCGGCAAGGGGCAACGCCGCGAGGACGGACGGAAGCGCGTCGTGGAGGCTCGCATGACCCGCGGCCGCCCACACCAAGACTCCGGCGGCCGCGGCGCCCGCGGCATACGGAATGAGCGCAAGCATGGACGAGCCCGCTGCAAATGCCGCGATCCAGAGGCCTTCGCCGAGCCGTGACCGCCGCCCCGTCGTCTCGGGCCATTCGTGCTTGGCCTTGCCGATCCGCTCGGCGGGGGAGCCCGAGACCCGTAGGCCCGCCTTGACCCGCCCTGAGACGGCCGAGCCGGGCTCGACGACGGCGTTCGCGCCGATCTGCGCGCCCGGCAGCAGCGTGCTGCGCGAGCCGACCGTCGCGCCGGGGCCGATTCGGACGGGCCCGACGTACACGGAGTCGCCGTCGATCCACCACCCCGCCAAGTCCACTTCGGGCTCGACCGAGGCCCTCGTCCCGAGCTCGAGCATGCCGGTGACGGGCGGGACGGAGTGCAGCACGGCGTCGCGCCCGATCTTCGCGCCGAGCGCTCGTGCGTAGTACGGGACCCACGGCGCGCTCGCGAGGCTCACGGCCTGCGCGAGGTCCGCGATCTGCTCTGCGAGCCACAGCCTCAGGTGCACGCTTCCCGAGCGCGGATACACGCCGGGCGTGACGCCGCGAAGCAGCAGTCGGGCGGCGACGACCGAGATCGCCATGCGCCCGAGCGGGCTCACGAACACGAGCCACGAGGCCGCGACCCACCACCACGAGACGGTGGGCGCGGCCGAGAAGCCCGCGACGGTGCGGAGCACGTTGTTCGCGGCCATGAGGTACGTGAGCCACCGCATGCCCACGAGGATGAACAGGGGAACCCCCAACAGGGTTTGGGCGAGCTGGGTCCGCGCCGAGGCGGGCTTGACCGAGCGTTCGACGGCGGGAGGCCCCGAGGCGCGCGCGGTCCCCGTGATCGCCTCGACGAGTGCGCCGACCCGCGGGTGGGCGTAGACGTCCGCGACCGTGACGGTCGGGTAGCGGCGCCGCAGCGCCGAGACGAGCTGTGCGGCGGCGAGGGAGCCTCCGCCGTGCGCGAAGAAGTCCGCGTCGAGGTTCGCGGCCTGGGTGCCGAGCACCGCGGACCACTGCTCGACGACCCACGCGGCGTCCTCCGGCAGGTCGAGCGCCTCGCCCGGGGCCGAGTCGGCTCCGGGGAGCGGCCACGGGAGCGCGCCGCGGTCCACCTTCCCGCTCGTCTTGGTCGGGAGCGTGTCGACGACGACGAGCAGCGGCACGAGCGCAGCCGGGAGTGCGTGCGCAAGCCGCTCACGGCACGCCGCGAGGTCCGGCACGGCGCCGTCGGACGGCGCGAGGTACCCCACGAGCACCTGGTTCCCGGCCGCCGTCGTCCGCACGGCCGCCGCGGCGCCCGCGATGCCCGGGAGCGCCTGAAGGGCTGCGTCGACCTCGCCGAGCTCGATCCGGCGCCCGCCGAGCTTGACCTGTTCGTCGGCGCGCCCCTGGAACACGAGTCCCGCCGTCTCGTACGTCACGAGGTCCCCCGAGCGGTAGGCGCGTTCCCAGCCGAGGGACGGCATCGGAGCGTACTTCTCGGCGTCCTTCGCGGGGTCGAGGTATCGCGCGATCCCCACGCCGCCGATGATGAGCTCCCCGACGCCGCCCTCGGGCACCGGGATGCCTTCGGCGTCGACGATCGCGAGGTCCCAGCCGTCGAGGGGGAGGCCGATGCGTACGGGCCCGCCGTCGCCGAGCTGGGCCGCGCACGCGACGACGGTGGCCTCCGTGGGCCCGTACGTGTTCCATACCTCGCGGCCTTCGACCGCGAGCCGCTGCGCGAGCTCGGGCGGGCACGCCTCGCCGCCGAAGATGAGCAGCCGGACGTTCTCGAGGGCCTCGCCCGGCCAGAGCGCCGCGAGGGTCGGGACGGTCGAGACGACCGTGATCCCGCGCTGCACGAGCCACGGCCCGAGGTCCATGCCCGTGCGGACGAGGGCCCGCGGCGCGGGGACGAGGCACGCGCCGTGCCGCCACGCGAGCCACATCTCCTCGCACGAGGCGTCGAACGCGACCGAGAGGCCCGCGAGGACCCGGTCCTCGGGGCCAATCGGCTCGTTGCGGAGGAAGAGGCGCGACTCGGCGTCGACGAACGCTGCTGCCGAGCGGTGGTTCACGGCGACCCCCTTGGGCGTACCCGTCGAGCCGGACGTGAAGATGATCCAGCAGTCGTCCTCGGGCTGCGGCGGCCGAGGGCTCGGATGCGGGGCAGCCCGCTCCCGGCCGACGACGAGCGAGCCCCCGCCGCGCAGGATGCCGGCGACCTTGGCCTCGCTGAAGACGAGCTTCGCGCGCTCGTCGGGGTCGTCGGCGTCGACCGGCACATAGGCGCCGCCCACGAGCAGGATCGCGAGGATCGCGACGTACAGCTCGTTCGTCCCCGACGGGATGCGGACGCCGATCCGATCTCCCGCTCCGAGGCCCGCCGCGTGGAGCTTCCGCCCGGCCGCGCGCACCTCGCCGAGGAGCTCGGCGTAGCTCAGCACGCGCGCGCCGTCATCGAGCGCGGGCGACTCGGGGAACGCCTCGGCGGTCGCGACGAGGACGTCCACGAGCGTCCGCACCGGGGGTGTGCGCTCGACGGCGGGGAGCTGCGGACGATGCGGGTGCGCGGCCGGCTCGACGGGAATGGCCGCCTCGGCCGGCGCAGGTTGGGGATCGCTCACGGGATGAGGAGCACCTTGCCGGTCGTAGCGCGTCCCTCGAGGGCGCGATGCGCGTCCGCTGCGGAGGCGAGCGGATAGGTCGCGCCGATGCGGACCGAGAGGGTGCCTTCGAGCGCCGCCGCGAACACTTCGGACGAGCGCCAGAGCCGCTCCTGGGGATTCAAGAGATGGTGCTTGAGGGTCGGGCGCGTCAGGAAGAGCGAGCCGCCGGCGTTGAGGCGCTGCGGATCGACGGGCGGGACCGGTCCCGATGCAGCGCCGAACAGCACGAGCGAGCCCCGGATGCGCAGCGACGCAAGCGAGCCGTCAAACGTGTCGCGCCCCACGCCGTCGTACACGACGTCGACGCCCGCGCCCGAGGTGAGCTCGCGCGCCTGCCGGTCGAAGCCCGAGTAGCGGATCACGTGGTCGGCACCCGCGCTGGCCGCGAGCTCGGCCTTGGCGTCGGTTGAGACGGTCGTGATGACCTGCGCGCCCTTGGCCTTGAGCAGCTGGATGAGGAGCAGGCCCACGCCGCCCGCGCCCGCGTGGACGAGAGCCGTCTGGCCTGGCTGGACGTGGAAGCTCGAGTTGACGAGGTAGTGCGCCGTCATGCCCTGGAGCGGGAGGGCAGCCGCCGCGTCGAGGTCGAGGCCATCGGGGACGGGGAGGGCCTTGACAGCGTCCACCACCATGTACTCCGCGTACGCGGAGTACCCCTCGGCCGTCGCGACGCGGTCGCCCACGGCGAAGTTCTCCACGCCCTCGCCCAGCCCCTCGACGGTCCCGGCGGCCTCGTCGCCTGGGGTGAAGGGGAACGGAACGTTGTAGATGCCCTGGCGCTGGTAGGTCTCGATGAAGTTGACGCCGGTCGCGGCGACCTTGATGAGGAGCTGGCCCGGTCCCGGCTGCGGCTTCTCGACGGCTGTGGACACGAGGACTTCGGGCCCTCCCGGGGCGGCGGCGACGATGGCGTTGATCATGGGTTCGCTCCTCTTGCTGGCGCTGCTTCGTAGAGTCGTCCTTGTGTTCTCGTCCGTGCCCCATCCTAGGAGGCGGCGCGCCAGAATCCTCAATGCATAAATATTGATAGTTCTGCATAACTTTGCCTATAGTGGCCGGGTGACTATTACCGCAGCAGTGTCCGGGGCCAGCGGCTACGCCGGGGGAGAGGTCCTCCGGCTGCTCGCCAACCATCCCGAGATCGAGATCGGCGCGATCACCGCGCACAGCAGCGCGGGCGCCCGCCTCGGCGAGCTCCAGCCTCACCTCCTGTCGCTCGCCGACCGTGTGATCGTCGAGACGACGGCGGAGAACCTCGCGGGCCACGACGTCGTGTTCCTTGCGCTTCCGCACGGAGCGTCCGCCGAGGTCGCCGCCCAGCTTCCCGCGGACACGCTCGTGATTGACGCCGGCGCGGACCACCGCCTCGAGGACCCCGAGGCGTGGTTCAAGTTCTACCGCTCGGAGCACGCCGGAACGTGGCCGTACGGCCTGCCTGAGCTGCCCCTTGCCGGGGGCGCGAGGCAACGCGAGAAGCTCCGCGGCGCCCGCCGCATCGCGGTGCCCGGGTGCTACCCGACGTCGGCGCTGCTCGCGCTCGTCCCGGGCTTCGCGGCAGGCCACCTCGAGCCCGAGGACGTCGTGATCGTCTCGGCCTCGGGCACGTCAGGCGCTGGCAAGTCGGCCAAGCCGCATCTGCTCGGCTCCGAGGTCATGGGATCCATGAGCCCGTACGGCGTGGGCGGCGGCCACCGGCATACGCCCGAGATCGAGCAGGGCCTCTCGAACGCCGCGGGGGAGTCCGTGCGGATCTCGTTCACGCCGACGCTCGCGCCCATGAGCCGCGGAATTCTCACGACGGCGACCGCGCGGGTCAAGCCCGGCGTCGACGGTGCCGCGCTGCGCGCAGCGTGGGAGGAGGCCTACCGGGACGAGGCCTTCGTCCACGTGCTTCCCGAGGGCCAGTGGCCCGCCACGCAGATGGTCCTCGGCTCGAACAACGCGGCGATGCAGCTCGCATTCGACGAGCACGTCGGGCGTGTGATCGTGAGCTCCGCGATCGACAATCTGACCAAGGGCACCGCGGGCGGCGCGGTGCAGTCCATGAATATCGCGCTGGGGCTCCCTGAGGGCGCCGGCCTCGCACAGCTGGGAGTTGCCCCGTGACCGTCACCGCACCCAAGGGCTTCCGGGCCGCCGGCGTCACCGCCGGCCTCAAGGCGTCGGGCAAGCCCGATGTCGCGCTCGTCGTCAACGACGGGCCGGACAAGAGCGCTGCCGCCGTCTTCACGTCGAACCGCGTGGCCGCCGCGCCGGTCCACTGGTCGCGCCAGGCCATCTCCGACGGCCGGGCCGACGCCGTGATCCTCAACTCGGGCGGCGCGAACGCGTGCACTGGCGCCCAGGGCTTCCAGAACGCGCACACGACCGCGGAGAAGGCCGCGGACATCCTCGGGATCTCGGCGGGCGACGTCGTCGTGTGCTCGACGGGGCTCATCGGCGAGCAGCTCCCCATGGACAAGATCCTTGCGGGCGTCGAGGCGGCCTCCGCAGGGCTTGCGGCCGACGGCGGGCATGACGCCGCCGTCGCCATCATGACGACGGACACGGTGCCGAAGGAGTCCGTGTTCACCGGCACAGACTCGGAGGGCACCGAGTACACGATCGGCGGGATTGCGAAGGGCGCGGGCATGCTCGCGCCGGGGCTCGCGACCATGCTCGTCGTGCTCACAACCGACGCCGTGACGAACCCCGAGATGCTCGACGTTGCCCTTCGCGACGCCGTGCGGGTGACGTTCAATCGCGCGGACTCGGACGGCTGCATGTCGACCAACGACACGGTCGTCCTGCTCTCCTCCGGCGCATCGGGCGCGGTGCCCGGCGAGGTCGATTTCACTGCGGGCCTCACGCAGGTCTGCGCCGAGCTCGCGCGCAAGCTCATCGGGGACGCCGAAGGCGCAAGCCACGACATCGCGATCCGCGCGTTCAACGCGGCGTCGGAGAGCGACGCCGAGGTGGTTGCGCGCGCCGTCGCCCGGTCCAACCTCTTCAAGACCGCGATCTTCGGCAAGGACCCCAACTGGGGCCGCGTCCTCTCCGCCGTCGGCACGACCGACGCCGTGTTCGAGCCCGACGCGCTGAGCGTCACGATCAACGGCGTCGAGGTCTGCCGGAAGGGCGGCATCGGCGAGGACCGCTCGCTCGTGGACCTCGGGCCGCGGGAGGTGCTCGTCGAGATCGACCTCCAGGCGGGGGACGCCGAGGCGACGATCCTCACGAACGACCTCACGCACGACTACGTGCACGAGAACAGCGCGTACTCGAGCTGAGGACCCCATGACCCAGGCTGAGACGGCTCCCCACAACCTCCGCCTCGCGATGGACAAGGCGGCGACCCTCATCGAGGCGCTTCCGTGGATCCAGAAGTTCGCGGGCAGCACGATGGTCGTCAAGTACGGCGGCAACGCGATGGTCAACGACGAGCTCCGCCGCGCGTTCGCCCAGGACATCGTGTTCCTCCACCATGCGGGCATCCACCCCGTCGTCGTGCACGGCGGCGGCCCCCAGATCAACGCGATGCTCAAGCGCGTCGGGATCGAGAGCGAGTTCAAGGGCGGACTGCGCGTCACGACGCCCGAGGCCATGGACGTCGTCCGCATGGTCCTCACGGGCCAAGTCGGGCGCGAGCTCGTGGGCCTCATCAATTCGCACGGCCCGTACGCGGTCGGGCTCTCGGGCGAGGACGCGGGTTTGCTCCGCGCCGTGCGCACTGGCGCGGTCGTCGACGGCGAGGAAGTCGATCTCGGCCTCGTCGGCGAGGTCGTCGGCGTCGACCCGGCCGCGGTGCACGACATCCTCGAGGCCGGCCGCATCCCCGTCATCTCGACCGTCGCGCCCGAAGTCGCCCTCGAGAAGGGCGACGACGGCGTCGAGCGCTATGTGCCCACCGGCCAGGTGCTCAACGTCAACGCGGACACCGCGGCCGCCGCCGTCGCCGTCGCCCTCAAGGCCTCGCGCCTCGTGGTGCTCACCGACGTCGAGGGGCTCTACCGCGACTGGCCCGACAAGGATTCGCTCGTCTCGCAGATCGCGGCGTCCGAGCTGCGGGACATGCTCCCAACCCTCGAATCAGGGATGATCCCCAAGATGGGCGCATGCCTCAAGGCCGTCTCGGAGGGCGTGGACCGCGCGGCGATCGTCGACGGGCGCAGTCCCCACACGATGCTGCTCGAGATCTTCACCGACGCTGGCGTGGGCACACAGGTCGTGCCCGACGCAGAAGGAGCACTATGAGCACCCCCAACACCCCCGAGACCCGTCCTGTCTCCGAGCTCGTCGGCACGTCCACGGGTGAGTCGTGGCTCGCCCGCTACTCGAACTCCCTCATGGGCGTGTTCGGAACACCCCAGCGCGTGCTCGTGCGAGGGCAGGGCTGCCACGTGTGGGACGCGGACGGCAAGCAATACCTCGACCTTCTCGGCGGGATCGCCGTCAACGCGCTCGGCCACGCGCACCCGTTCGTCACGAGCGTCATCTCGTCGCAGCTCGCGACCCTCGGCCACGTCTCGAACTTCTTCACGAGCCCGACGCAGGTCGCGCTCGCGGAGAAACTCCTCGAGCTCGCGCACGCCCCGGCCGGCTCGAAGGTGTTCTTCGCGAACTCGGGCACGGAGGCAAACGAGGCCGCATTCAAGCTGGCTCGGAGGAACAGCGTGCGCGGCGACGGCACCCGGCGCACGAAGATCGTCGCGCTCGAGGGGGCGTTCCACGGGCGCACGATGGGCGCGCTCGCGCTCACCGCGAAGAAGGCGTACCGCGAGCCGTTCGCACCGCTGCCCGCCGGCGTCGTCCACATCCCGTTCGGCGACCTCGACGCCCTCCGCGCCGAAGTCGACGACACGACGCAGGCGCTCTTCCTCGAGCCCATCCAGGGCGAGGCGGGCGTCGTCCCCCTTCCCGACGGCTATCTCGCCGAGGCGAGGCGCATCACGCGCGACGCCGGCGCCCTCCTCATCGTCGACGAGGTCCAGACGGGCGTCGGCCGCACAGGCGAGTGGTTCGCCATCGGCGATTCGGGCGTCGTGCCGGATGCGATTTCTCTCGCCAAGGGCCTCGGCGGCGGCTTCCCCATCGGAGCGCTCATCACGTTCGGCCCCGAGAACAGCGCGCTGCTCTCGGCGGGCCAGCACGGCACGACGTTCGGCGGCAACCCGGTCGCGACCGCGGCCGCGCTCGCGACGCTGCACGCGATCGAGAGCCAGGGCGTGCTCGCGAACGTGCGGGCGGTCGGCGAGCACGTGCGCTCGGCCCTCGCGAAGCTCCCCGAGGTCGCGGAGGTGCGCGGCCGCGGCCTCCTGATCGGCTTCGACCTCGCGGGCCCCGGCGGGGACACGGCGGCGGTGCCCGACGGCGCGAACCTGGCCGCCGCCGTCGTCGAAGCCGGCCTCGAGGCGGGCTTCATCGTCAACGCCCCCGGCCCGCGCACCATCCGCCTCGCGCCGCCGCTCATCCTCACCGCCGACCAGGCGGACACCTTCATCGCGGCGCTTCCGCAGCTCGTCTCCCGGGCTGCCGCAGCGCTCAACTCCCAGCAGGAGGATTCATGACCGTCCGGCACTTCCTCAAGGACACCGATCTCACCCCGGCAGAGCAGGCCGAGGTCCTCGACCTCGCGGTCCGGCTCAAGGCCGCGCCCTACTCAGTGCAGCCCCTCGCGGCTGAAGGGTCGGCGCGCAAGACCGTCGCCGTCATCTTCGACAAGACGTCGACCCGCACGCGCGTCTCGTTCTCGGCGGGCATCTCGGATCTGGGCGGGGCGCCGCTCATCATCAACCCCGGCGAGGCCCAGATCGGGCACAAGGAGTCCGTCGAGGACACCGCGAAGGTGCTCGAGCGCATGGTCGCCGCGATCGTGTGGCGCACGGGGGCGCATCAGGGGCTCGTCGACATGGCGGCCAATTCCCGCGTGCCCGTCGTCAACGCGCTCTGCGACGACTACCACCCGTGCCAGCTCCTCGCTGACCTCCTGACGGTTCGCGAGCACAAGGGCCAGCTCGCGGGCCTTTCGCTCGCCTACCTCGGCGACGCCGCGAACAACATGGCCAACTCCTACCTCCTCGCGGGCGTCACCGCGGGCATGCACGTGCGCATCGCCGGTCCCGAGGGCTACCTTCCAGCGGTGAGCATCGTGGCGGAGGCCGAGAAGGTCGCGGCGGAGACCGGCGGGTCTGTGCTCATCACGGTCGATCCCGTGGCGGCCCTCGAAGGGGCGGACGTCGTCGCCACCGACACGTGGGTCTCGATGGGGCAGGAGTCCGAGAAGGAGGCGCGCCTCACGCTGTTCCGCGCCTACAGCGTCGACGCGGAGGCGATGGCGAAGGCCGCGCCCGACGCGGTGTTCCTCCACTGCCTCCCGGCCTACCGCGGGTACGAGGTCTCGGCGGATGTCATCGACGGCCCGCAGTCGATCGTGTGGGACGAGGCCGAGAACCGCCTGCACGCGCAGAAGGCCCTGCTCGCCTGGCTCCTGCACCGCTCCGGCCAGGCCACGGTGGACGGGCTGGGCTGAGTTCCGTGAGCGTCGCTTCCGGTCCCGCGCCGCAGACGAAGGCCGCCCGCCAGGCGCGCATCCGTGCGCTGCTCACGGGGCAGTCCGTGCGCTCGCAGGCGGAGCTCGCGGCGCTGCTCGCGGACGACGGCGTGCAGGTCACCCAGGCGACGCTCTCGCGCGACCTCGTCGAGATCGGCGCCGTCCGCGTGCGCGGTACGGATGGCGGGCTCGTCTACGCGGTGCGTGGCGAGGGCGGCGACCGGAGCCCCCGTTCGGCCCTCGACCAAGAGGTGCTCGACGCCCGGCTCGCGAGGCTGTGCGCCGAGCTCCTCGTGAGCGCGGAGGCCAGCGCGAACCTCGTCGTCCTCCGCACACCGCCTGGCGCCGCGAACTTCCTCGCGCTCGCCGTCGACCACTCGGTGATCCCCTCGATCCTCGGCACGATCGCGGGCGACGATACGGTCATGATCGTGACGCGCGACCCGCTCGGCGGCGAGGCCGTCGCGGCGCGTTTCCTCGAGCTCGCGTCCCAGGGCGCGTGAGAGGCTGGGACGTCGAGCGCGCTGCAGGGGCAGTGTGCGAAACGCCTGCATAGTTATGTAGACTTCTGAATAACAATTCGCTTGGCCTCCGCGCTTGGCACACCTGCAAGGGAGAACACCGTGAAGGATCGCATCATCCTCGCCTACTCGGGCGGGCTCGACACCTCCGTCGCGATCGGCTGGATCGCCGACGCCACCGGCGCCGAGGTCGTCGCCGTGGCCGTCGACGTCGGGCAGGGCGGCGAGGACCTCGAGACGGTGCGCCAGCGCGCCCTCGGCTGCGGCGCCGTCGAGGCGTACGTCGCCGACGCGCGCGACGAGTTCGCGAACGAGTACTGCATGCCGACCCTCAAGGCCAACGGCCTCTACCAGGGCCACTACCCGCTCGTCTCCGCGATCTCCCGCCCCGTGATCGTCAAGCACCTCGTCAAGGCCGCGCGCGAATTCGGCGCGACGACCGTCGCGCACGGCTGCACGGGCAAGGGCAACGACCAGGTCCGCTTCGAGGTCGGCATCCAGACGCTCGGCCCCGACCTCAAGTGCATCGCCCCCGTCCGCGACCTCGCGCTCACGCGCGACAAGGCCATCGCATACGCCGAGGAGAAGCACCTCCCGATCGTCACGACGAAGAAGAACCCCTACTCGATCGACCAGAACGTGTGGGGTCGCGCGATCGAGACGGGCTACCTCGAGGACATCTGGAACGCCCCGACGAAGGACATCTACGACTACACGCAGAGCCCCGAGTTCCCCCCGGCGCCCGACGAGGTCACGATCACCTTCAAGCAGGGCGTTCCGACGGCGCTCGACGGCGTCGAGCTCACCCCGCTGCAGGTCATCCAGGAGCTCAACCGCCGGGCCGGTGCGCAGGGAGTGGGCCGCATCGACGTCGTCGAGGACCGGCTCGTCGGGATCAAGAGCCGCGAGATCTACGAGGCCCCGGGCGCCATGGCGCTCATCACGGCCCACAAGCACCTTGAGGACGTCACGATCGAGCGCGAGCATGCACGCTTCAAGGCGACCGTGGGCCAGCGCTGGTCCGAGCTCGTGTACGACGGGCAGTGGTTCTCGCCGCTCAAGCGCGCGCTCGACGGCTTCATCGAGGACAGCCAGCAGTACGTCTCGGGCGAGATCCGCATGACCCTCCACGCCGGCACCGCCGTCGTGACCGGCCGCCGCTCCGACACGTCCCTGTACGACTTCAGCCTCGCGACCTACGACACGGGCGACACGTTCGACCAGTCGAGCGCGAAGGGCTTCATCGACATCTGGGGCATGGCGTCCAAGGTCGCCTCGGGCCGCGACCAGCGGGTCGCGGGAGAGTAGCGCCGGTGACTCAGGGGACCAACGAGGGCGCCTTGTGGGGCGGGCGCTTTGCCGGCGGGCCTGCCGACGCGCTGGCCGCGCTCAGCAAGTCCACCCACTTCGACTGGCGGCTCGCACGCTATGACATCGCCGGCTCGCGGGCGCACGCGCGCGTGCTGCACCGCGCGGGCCTGCTCGACGACGCCGAGCTGTCGGGCATGCTCGACGCCCTCGAACGCCTCGACGCCGACGTCGCCTCGGGCGCGTACGTCCCGGCCGAGTCGGACGAGGACGTGCACGGTTCGCTCGAGCGCGGCCTCATCGAGCGCGCGGGCGCCCATCTCGGCGGCAAGCTCCGCGCGGGCCGCTCGCGCAACGACCAGGTCGCGACGCTCGGCCGCATGTTCCTGCGCGACCATGCGAAGCTTGTCGCTCGTGGCGTCCTCGACACGGTCGACGCCCTCGTGGCCCAGGCCGAGGCTCACCCCGAGGCGGCCATGCCGGGGCGGACGCATCTCCAGCACGCGCAGCCGGTCCTCTTGAGCCACCACCTGCTCGCCCACGCGTGGGCGCTCCTGCGAGACGTCCAGCGTCTCGCGGACTGGGACAGGCGTGCGGCCGTCTCCCCGTACGGTTCGGGCGCGCTCGCGGGCTCGTCGCTCGGCCTCGACCCCGAGGCCGTCGCGGCGGACCTCGGCTTCGACTCGGCCGTGCACAACTCGATCGACGGCACGGCGTCCCGCGACGTCTTCGCCGAATTCGCGTGGGTCGCCGCAATGATCGGCGTCGACCTCTCGCGGATCAGCGAGGAGGTCATCCTGTGGGCCACGAAGGAGTTCTCCTTCGTCACGCTCGACGACGCGTTCTCGACCGGGTCGTCGATCATGCCCCAGAAGAAGAACCCGGACGTCGCCGAGCTCGCCCGCGGCAAGGCGGGCCGCCTCATCGGCGACCTCACCGGTCTGCTCGCGACGCTCAAGGGACTGCCGCTCGCGTACAACCGCGACCTGCAGGAGGACAAGGAGCCGGTCTTCGACGCGGCGGATACCCTCGAGCTCCTGCTCCCGGCAGTGTCCGGCATGATCGCGACGCTCGTGTTCAACACGGAGCGCATGGCCTCGCTCGCGCCGCAGGGCTTCGCCCTCGCGACCGATATCGCCGAGTGGCTCGTCCGCGAGGGCGTGCCGTTCCGGGAGGCGCACGAGCTCTCCGGCGCCGCCGTGCGCCAGGCCGAAAGCCGCGGCGTCGAGCTCTGGGACCTCACGGACGAGGAGTACGCGGCCATCAGCCCCGCGCTCACTCCCGAGGTGCGCTCGGTCCTCAGCACGGAAGGCTCGCTCGCGAGCCGGAGCGCCCAAGGCGGCACCGCGCCGTCGGCCGTCGCACGCCAGCTCGAGGCACTCAAGGCACAGCTCGCGGACGCGCGGAGCTTCGCGGGCTGACGCCTCATCGTTGGGGGCGGCGACTGACTACCCTGATGGCATGGGAACTGAAGCCGCCCTCAGCGAAGACCGCCTCCTCGGCGAGATCCATGTCGCGGCGGAGGGCGCCCGGGCCGAGCTCGAGCGCCTTGCCGACGACTCCGTGCGCCACCCGTCCGAGCTTCCGGGCTGGACGCGCGGGCACGTCCTGGCCCATCTCGAGGGCATCGCCGCCGCCCTCGCGCGGCAGGTCGAGTACGCGACGCGCGGCGAGACAGCCGAGCTGTACGACGGCGGCCAGCCCGCCCGCGACCAGGCGATCGAGGAGGGCTCGGGGGCCACGGCCGACGAGTATCGCGAGCTGGTCGGGTCGGCGCTCGATCGCGTGCTCGCCGATCTCGATTCGCTTGAGCCCGAACAGTGGAACCTACCGGTGCGCTTCCGCAACGGGACCGTGCGGGACGTCGCCCTCGCGCTGTGGCGCGAGCTTGTGATCCACCGCAGCGACCTTGGGACGGGCTGCACCCAGCAGGAATGGGGCGAGGAATTCTGCCGCCACCTCGTCGACTTCCTCGATCCGCGCGTTCCCTCGTCGAGCACGTTCGTGCTGCACACGCGGTCGGGGGAGATCCGCCTCGGCACCGGGAGCCGCGTCGTACTGCTCGAAGGCCGGCTCGAGGACGTCGCCGCCTGGCTGGCGGGGCGGCCTGTGGGCCACGGCTCGGTACGGGCCGAGCTCGACGGCGCCGCGATATCGCTTCCCGAGATCGGACCCTGGCCGTCGGCCTTCGCGTTCAGCTGATCGGCCGTCCCGACCATGGACGAGACTGAGCTGATCCACTGGCTCCTGCGGGATCCGGTCGCGGTCGCCCCCGAGCTCTTGGGCGCGGTGCTCACGCATACGACGGCGGAGGGCAGCGTGGGCGTCCGTCTCACCGAGGTCGAGGCCTACCGCGGCCACCGCGATTCTGAGCATGCCGATCCCGGCTCGCACTCGTACAACGGGCGCACGCCACGCAATGAGGTCATGTGGGGGCCGCCCGGTCATCTCTATGTGTACTTCACGTATGGCAAGGACTTCTAGCTAGTGCATACTTTGGAGGTGGACTTCTTCAACCGCAGTGCCCTGGATGTGGCACCCGATCTGCTCGGTGCCGTCTTGCTGTGCGAAGGGGCGGCGGGCGCAGTCGCTGTCCGCCTCACAGAAGTAGAAGCCTACCTGGGGGAAGCTGACCCGGCATCGCACGCCTACAGGGGACTCACGTCCAGGAACTGGCCCATGTTCGGCCCGCCGGGGCATCTCTATGTTTACCTCTCCCACGGAGTGCATCGGTGTCTCAACCTCGTGTGTGGGCCCGACGGCACGGCTTCGGGAGTCCTCCTGCGATCGGGCCGCGTGATCGACGGCGTCGAGCTCGCACGGAGCCGTCGGCCCACGGCGAAGGCCGACAGCGGTCTGGCAAGCGGACCGGGAAACCTGGGCCGCGTGATCGGCATCGGAATCGAGCACAGCGGGGCTGCGCTCGCAGAGCATCGCGCGGGCCTCTCGGTCTCGATCATTCTGCCGAGGGAGCGACAAGCGTCGATCATGTCGGGGCCGCGCGTGGGGGTGTCCGGCGAGGGCGGGACTTCGGCCTATCCGTGGAGGTTCTGGGTCCGGGACGAGCCGACGGTGTCGCGGTATCGGGCGGACGCGGGCCGGAAGGCGGTGGCGTCATGAGCGCGCGGGCGGCAATCTACTTGCGCATCAGCCTCGACCGCACGGGCGAAGGGCTCGCCGTCGAGCGGCAGCGGGAAGCGTGCATGCAGATCATTCGGCAGCGAGGGTGGGCTGTCGCCGGCGAGTACGTGGACAACTCGGTCTCGGCATCTGATGCGCGCAAGTCGCGGCCGGCGTACGACAGGCTGGTGGCCGCATGGGAGCGCGGGGAGTACGACGCGCTCGTGTGCTGGGATCTGGACCGCCTGACGCGCCAGCCTCGCCAGCTCGAGGACTGGATCGACCGTGCCACAGAGCGCGGCCTGCGGCTCGTCACGGCGAACGGTGAGGCGGATCTCGGCACGGACGGCGGCCGCATGTACGCCAGGATCAAGGCGTCGGTCGCCCGAGGCGAGGTCGAGCGCAAGAGCGCACGGCAGAAGGCCGCGCACGCTCAGCGCGCCGCGGCCGGAAAGCCTTGGACGACGAGAAGGCCGTTCGGATTCGAGGCTGACGGCATGACGCACCGGCCCGAGGAGGCCTCCGTCGTTCGGGGCATGTACGACGACATCCTTGCTGGCACCTCGCAGAACGCGATCGCGGCCGGCCTGAACTCGAGCGGGGTCCGCACATCGCTCGGCAACGAGTGGACCCAGGGAACGGTCCGTGCACTCCTGCGGAATCCCCGCAACGCAGGCATTCGAGCGCGCAACGGCGAAGTCATCGGCAAAGCAGCATGGGACCCCATCGTGTCCGAGGCTGTGTGGCGCTTGGCCCTGGCCGCTACCACCGGCAGCTCCAAGGGCGGAGGAGCCCGCAAGCACCTCCTCATCGGTGCGGCCGAGTGCGGCGTATGCGATCAACCCATCCGAACCGCCTACACCGCGCGCGGCGTCAGGCTGTACTCGTGCCCTGACGGGCACGTCGGCCGCAAAGCCGAATCCGTCGAAGACCACGTCGCGGCGGTGATCGTGGGGCTGCTCACCCGCGAGGAAGGGATAGCGCAGCTCCTCGACGGCGGACGGACCGAGGCGGCGGCTGCGGCCGCCGCCGAAGCCGACACGATCCGCCGTCGGCTCGACCAGGTCGCCGAGGACTACGCCGAAGGCCTGCTGAGCAGGAGCCAGCTCCTGAAGGCCTCAGAGCGCCTCAGACAGCTCCTCGCGGAGACCGAGGCAAGGATGTCCGCCCTGGCATCCAGAGGCGCTCTGGCACCGATCTTGACAGCCGAAGATCCCGCTGCCGCATGGCTCCTCGCGGGCACAGATCGACAGCGGGCGCTGATCCGGGCGCTCCTCGAGGTCAAGATCCACCCAACCGGCAGAGGCTCGCGATATGACTACACGACGACCAGCATCACCCTCAGGGACGACGGCCGCGACGTCGCCTCCGAACGCTAGACTCAGCCGGGTGCAGTCAGTCGCTAAGGCATTGACCGAGATCTTCTCGCCAGCCGTGCTCTCAGCCTCGTTCCTCATCGTCCTGGGAATCATCGCCGGATCATGGTGGGCAGGGCTGGTAGCCGCGTTCTTCGGCGCTATCGGACCCTTCGTTGGAATCTATGTCGCAGCGCGCGCCGGCAAGGTCTCAGGTCACCACGTGCGCGACCGTGCCCAACGCCTTCCGATCCTCATTGCCTCGCTGGCCTCCGCCCTGATTGGGCTCGTGATCCTGATCGCCATCCACGCCCCCGAGCTCGTGATCGCCGGTCTCCTGACCGTTTCCTTGGGGATGATCGTTGTCGGCGTCGTCAACGCCTTCTGGAAGCTCTCGATACACATCGCTGTAGTTGCCGTCGTCACGCTTGCCCTAGCGGTCCGCGTGTCCCCATGGTGGGCATTCTCGCTGGCACTGATACCGGCAGTTGCATGGTCGCGTATCCGGCTCGGGGATCACACGGCCGCCCAGACGTGGGCCGGCGCGCTTGCAGGAGCCGTCGTTGTCGCGCCGTTCCTGCTCTGGGCTTAGGAGTCTGCGAGTTCCTCGGCGGGACTGCCGATGGGGCCGACGAGCCGCAGGACCGGTCGGATGCCGTCTGGTTCCGACTTGTGGGCGGGGAACCACTTCCGGTTGGCTAGCCACATCACGGTGAGTGCGATGCCGATGAGGCCGAGGCTGAAGAAGGCCGTGAGCAGCTGAATGAGGCTGAGGCTCGGGGCAGCCATGCACGCGGTGTAGAGGATGGGCTGGACCGCAACGCCGGCGAGCCCCGCGAGCATGAGCCACGACGCGGCCTTGTTGGCGCCGCTCTCGTCGCCCCAGGTGACGTCGCTGAACACGGGCCCCAGAAGGCACACTGCGACATAGGCGGGGAAGAGGTACCCGAGGGACGAGTAGATTACGAGGGTCTCCTGGGGTCGGAGGCCGGCCAGGCCAGCGGCGGACCCCAGAGTGTCGCTGAGCACGAAGAAGACCGTCATGAGGCCACCGATAACTCCGAACGCGATCCATCCGGCCGGGCCGCGGATGGCCTTTTCGGCGAGCGGCGAGTCGTAAGCCTCGGCGATGCGCCTGCCGATGACGAGGCACGCGCCGAAGTTGAGGAAGCGGAGCATCAGGTTGGTCACGTTCTGCCCGCCGAAGAGTCCATCAATCGGGAGGTAGAACGTTGGGAGCGAAAGGGCGATCGCTCCGGAGACCATGAGGAAATAGATGAAGATCGAGCGGTTGACGCCGCGGATCGCATCGGGGAGTCGGGTGAGCGTCGCGAGCACGTACAGGGCGAGCATTGACCACTGCGCCACGATTCCAGCGGTCATCCGAGCATTCTCCGCTTCCGCTCGGCGTGGGCCTTGCGCCTATTAGGGTCGGCGGCATCGAGCTCCGCCTGGGCGCGCCGGAAGATCTCGTCGGGGTCGATGCCAAGCCCGGCGCAGATCGCGTAAAGGTCTTCGACGTCAGCGACGCGCGTTCCTGCGAGGGTCTTCTGCAACGTTGAGAGCGGGAGGCCGGTCTCGACCGAGAACCGTCGCATCGACACGTTCTTGCGTGCGAGTTCGGCTCTCAGCTCCGCGGCGACCGCTCGGCCAAATGTCCCGACTTCTCGGCTATTCGTTCCCATGTGGAGCAATGTAGCACAAAATGGAAACATGCAAGCGCCTGTTTGACCCGTCCCCAAGTGGAGGCTAATGTCTTCCATATGGAGACACCATCAACCCCCACTCAGGCCGTTGCGGCCGTCGTGCGGGAGGCGCTCGCGCGGCGGAAGATCACCGACACGGCTCTCTCCGAAGCAACAGGAATTCCGAGCGCAACCCTCTCCCGCCGTCTCAGCGGCGGCAAGAAGGCGTTCGACGTCGACGAGCTGTACGCGATCGCAGAGTTCCTCGAGGCGTCGCCGGCCGACCTTCTCGCCCGGGCGACTGCCTTACTCCCATCCCAGCCGTCGCCAGTCATCACTCGCGTCGCCTGACAGCCGCGCCCATCGCACCCGATGAGAACTGAAGACCCGAGGACCCAGACAGTCGAGTTCAGGGCACGCCTCGAGCGCCTGGTTGCCGCTTCCCAAGGGGATCACGTGCAAGAGACCGTGGCGTCGATGCCACGGCTGACGCGAGAGCAGATGGATCGCGTCATCAGCCTCCTCTCTCCGGTCCGACACCCCCAAGCGAGCGCGGCATAAGAACTCCCGGCGCGGCCCGTGCAGCTTCCCCCCAAGCCGCGGTCCGCGCCGGGCATCACGCCCACGAAATCAAAGGAAACGTCCGGGCCGTTGCAGCGGCCCGGGCGACGGACCCGAAGGGAGTCCTCGGTTCACATGGATGGATTTCTTGTAGTCGCCTTGGCCGTAGGCGTTGCGGCGCTACTTGTCGGAGCGGCATCGGTGGTTCTCGGCACCGTCACGTACCTGGAGCACCGCCGGTTCCTAAAGCGTTTGGGCGGGGGTCGACGCGGATGATCTCGTTCTCGGACATCGTGACGGGCTTGGCAGTCCTGAGCTTGGTGGTGGCGGTTGTGAACGCGTTTTTCGCGTCGGAGGCGGGCCGGGAGTTCTTGCATCGCCGGTTCATGCGGCGTCTCGCGCGGGAAAGGCGCCGCTTTGAGCGGTCGGAGGCTCGCTATGGCGCTCGCAGTCGTTGATTCAGTCCTCGAACCGGTTGACCCAGCGGGCTCGGAGCCAGTGCTGGTCGAGCCATTTGACGGCCCCGATGCGCCCCGTCGCATGTATGACCTTGGGGGGCTTCTCCCCATCGCTCATTCGCCGGTTGGGGATCGAGGCGAATGCGAAGACTTGGGCTCGGGCGATGCCGAATCTGTCTTTCCACGTGATGGTCAGCTCAGTGGAGTGGTTTGCGAGTTGGCCCCCCTCGGGGCGGACGGCGCCGGGCTGATAGGAGAAGCCTATGGTCTCGTCGGGCTTCATCGGTCCTTGGACGGTGTCGTTGATCCCAAGGAGATGGCGCGGGTCGACGTCGTGCTGGGCGCGGAGGGCATAGGCAGGGCCGTTGCCGATATTGGTCAGCACAAGCCAAGAGACCTGGTCGGCGGTGCCGGACGAGTTAGTGCCGTCGGCCGTGACCCCGTACACGATCTCGGCTGCGAACTCGGCTTGTTCCTTGAGCTGCGCGCGCCAATTGCCCCACGCGTTCCAGAGCCCTAGGGCGAGGCCCACGATGGCGATCGCGACGGTGATCAGGTCCTTGAGCTCGAACTGTCCGAACTTGGTCAGGTCCATCCGGGAAGTCCCCCCATTTGCTGTTGTCCCCACGAAGAAGGCCCCCAGCCGTTGCAGCGGCTGAGGGCTAAGGAAATCTCCCCACGAAAGGAAAAGTCCTGTGTCCATCGTACAGAACACCGTCCCGCGTCCGGGGCGTTGGATCACGGTTCCTGATGAGCCGAGGCCGTCGCGCTCCTCTCGCGAGCTGATTGGGCTCGCGGAGCGCGCGCTGCGCACGGGTCAGCCGAACCTGGCTGCCCTCTACCTCCGCCGCGCCGACGTCGCGAGTGACTACGAGCGGTTCGACCGGGAATTCGCGCTCGCCGTCTACCGGTATGGCGCACTCGTGGGCCCGCTGGTCCACGCCTACCGCCCCATCGTCCAGGCCGTTCAGAACGCGATTGAAGCTGTGGGCAGCGTCTTCGACGCGTTCGCCGGATCGCTCGTAGCGACGTGCGACGACTTCTCTCTCGCAGGTCCGGGGAAGGCGTCGTGAGCGCCGCGGGTCTCGTGTATGCGGCCATGTACGAGGTGGCCGACGTCGACACGGGCACGGCTGACCTCTTTGTCGAGGCCGAGCTCCGCTGGGTTGACGACGTCGTTGGGCTTGGCTGCCGCCCGACGGGCGAAAGCGAGCCGATTGTCATGGTCGCCGAGGTTGGCAACAGCCTCTGGGTTGAGGTCACCGCTCCCGTAAAGAGGATCGCCGGCAGCACGAAGCCCGACGGCGAGCTCCACGAGACGGCGGGGCCCAGCTGGCTGAAGGTGGTGGCGTGATGCGGAACCTGTACTTCGGGTGCTGGGACCGGGACGATCTTCACCCCGAGTCGAATGCCGAGCCGACGCCGTCGTCCGCCTTGGTGCCGTCGAGGCTCAAGACTGAGGAGTCCCGTCGTGCGGCGCTCCTGTCGGATGCAGTGAAGGCGGCGGAGCGGACCCGCGCGGCGCTGATCACCGTGCGGCAGTTCGACGGGACTGGAAACGCGATCCTCGCGGTGAATCATCTCCAGGGCTGCCATGGGGAGCTGCGGATGGCGATCCAGTCCCTGGTCTCGGACCTCGAGGGGGCGTACGAGCGGCTGCGCAGTGTCGCCCCGGGCGTCCGGGGCCCGGAGCCTGACGTCACGTTCGTCGATGAGATTTCCGCGGTGGCCAGTGAGCGGCCCGCGGAGCCCCTCTCAGAGCCCATCCCGGCGCCTTCCCCACTATCGGAGCCGCTGAAGCCGGAGCCGAGCGTGTCATCCGCCGGCGGCCGCATCTCGAGCGTGATCCTGGTGCCGGGTGTCCCGTCGCCGTCCGACGTCGCGAGGGCCAAAGAGGCGGCCCCGTCTCGGGCACTCCGGGCGAGGTGGGGCGCGTGAGTCGGCCGTATCGGGTGCGGAAGGACGCGACGATCCAGCCGATCGGGGAGCGGCCGCTGCGGCAGCGCGCGGCGCTGTCGTACCGGTCGGGCAAGCCGGCCGAGCTCGCGACGCAGTTGAAGGCGTATTGCCGGAGCGTGTGGCCGACGGCGGAGATCCGGATTGATCCGTCGCCGAAGCACATCGAGGCGAACGGGTCGACGAAGGCGGACGGGTCGATCTTCGTCAACGGTGTGGAGCGGGCGCATTACTTCTTGAACGACCCGGTCCCGGCCCAGACGGCGCAGGAGGGACTGCTGTGAGCTCCCCGTCCCGCGCGATCGCGCGGCGTCGCCGTCTCGCCTTCGTCTACACGCCGGTCTTCACGCTGGGCGCGTTCGTTGTCATCGCCGCGGCCGGGACCCTGAACGGAGCCTGGGCGTTCGGCGCGTTCCTCATGGCCGCCGCGGTCGTCGGCGTCGCCCTCGATCTGGAGAGGCCCACCGTGAACGAGAAGCCAGCCCAGCCCACGAAGGTCGATGTGTTCGATCTCGGCACCGGCCGAAACCCGGAGGCCGACGCCGCCCTGCTCCCGTTCCCCGAAGAGCGGTTCGATGACACCCCGCAGGGTGGCGACGCCGAGTTCGCGGCAGCGTCCGACGCCGCCCACGACGCGTACGACGCGGTCGGGGACGCGCTGGAGAACGGCGAGCTCGACCGCGCGGCCCATCATGCCCGGTTCCTGCTCGCGCGTATCCGACACCTGCAGACTCTCGATGCCCAGGAGGCACAAGCCAGATGACCACTTTCGAGACGATCGAGCTCGCAAGGCTCGAAGAGCATCCGAAGAACCCCCGGAAGGACCTGGGCGACCTAGCCGAGCTCGCGATGTCGATCCAGGCCAAGGGCATCGAGCAGGCCCTGACCGTGGTCCCGAAGCCCGGCCACCGGACGAAGTACCTCGTGCTGGGCGGTCACCGGCGCCGAGCGGCCGCGAAGCTCGCCAAGCTCCGCATGGTCCCGTGCATGATCCGCGACGACCTCACCACCGAGGCAGCACAGATCGAGTTCATGCTCGTCGAGAACGTCCACCGCCGCGACCTCACCGTCCTCGAGGAAGCCGAGGCCGTGCAGGGCCTGTTCGACCTCGGCCTCGACGAGGCGACGATCGCCGAGAACATCGGCCGCTCCCGAGAGCTCGTCCGCGGCCGAGCGAAGATCGCCCGCCTCGGCGACAAAGCCAAAGCCAAACTCGAGGACCGCACGCTCACGATCGAACAGGCCCTCGTCCTGACCGAATTCGAAGGCGACGAGGCGATCATCGCCCGACTCATCGAAGTCGCAGGGGACCACTGGAATTGGAAGCACGCCGTCGAGAACCACCGCACGGCCCGCGAGGTCCAGGCCAAGATCCCGAAGACGGTCGCCGCCCTGCGCAAGGCCGGCGCAGAGCTTCTCGAGAGCCGTCCCGACTGGGAAGAGATGCGCGACCAGCGCCTCGTGTCGACGGGCGACTGGAACGCGCGCAAGCACTTCGAGGATTGGACCGTCGAGCAGCACATCGCTGCCGGCCACAAGGCCGTCGTCGACCGGCAGTCAGGTGGGAACGTGAACTGGATCGCGCCCCGCCCCACGGAATGGGACGAGGCCGAGAAGGAAACCCCCGAACAGGCCGCAGCCAAAGAAGCCGAGGACCGGATTGTCGCGGGCCTCGAAGTCGCCGCCCACGTCCGCGACGAATTCGTTCGCGAAGCTGTCCTCTCGCCGCCGGCGACTCTCAAGGCATGGGCGAAGGGCCGCGACGTCGACGAGCTCATGAAGATCCTCGTCGAGGATCCGAACCCCTTCGCGCTCGCGGTCCTCGGAATCGAGTCCGGCAGCGACAGCCGCAAAGTCCTCCGCGAAAAGCTCTGCGGCCTCCCGGATGAGGCGCTCGCGGTGCTGCGGCATATCGCGAGGTTCGGGCGCCAGGAGAAGCAGCTCCGCGGCGAGGTCAGTTATGGCTCGCGTCTCGACGGGTGGGGCACAGGCATCTATTCGGGCGACTACTCGAAGAAGTGGCGCGAGACCCTCGAGAACGTCCTCGGATACGTCTGGTCGGACATCGAGAAGGAAGCCCTTGAGTACGTCGCCAAACGGGCCGCCCAGGACGCCGACGAGGACGAGAACTGGTGCGTCGACTGCGGCGAGGAGATCGACGGATGCGTCTGCTCGGAGACCGACGCCGAGGCCGAGATCGAAGGTGACGAGTCGTGATCCTTGACGTGAACACCCTCGATCTCCGCCGCGCGCTCCAGGCCTGCCTCCCGCACGTGGCGGACCCCGAGGCGTACCCGGCGCTCGCGGTTCTGCATTTCGTGGCCACGGACGAGAACCTGCTCGTCACCGGGGCGAACACGATCAGCCTCGGCCACGCAGTGGTGTCCATGTGGGACCACCGTGACCTGACCGGGGACCCGGACACGGACTGCTTCGACCTGTCCCCGGCCACCGCGAAGGAGCTCTTGACGGTGTTCAAGTCCGGCGGCACGTCCGCGTCGGAGGAGGGCGTGGGGGAGTGTCTGCGGATCACGGTCACCGAGGACAAGGTCAGCGTCTTGGACGTCTCGGGCCTGTTTCCGGGGAAGGCGTTCACGGTCCCGCGGGAGACGCGCGACGAGTACCGGGTCGGGTTTGCGCGGATGTTGCTCGAGTGCCTTACGGCGGATTCGGTGGTCCCGGCCCGCCTCGCGGTCGCCGGGGCGGTGGTGAGGTGGTTCACGACGGCGGCCCAGGCTTATCGGGCGCCGCTGATGCTGGAGCCGACCGCTGACGAGCGGCGCATCCTGATCTCCTGCGGCGACAGCTTCCTCGGGATCCTTATGCCGATCCGCTCCGGCGACGAGACGGAGATCGCCCAGGACGCCGTGATCGCCCGCCACGGCTGGATGCACCGCCTCGTCCCGCTCCGCGACCACGGGGCCGGGAAAACCCGGCAGGAGGCGCATTGACATGGCCCGGTCCGAGTACAAGCAGCGCGTGCTCAAGAAGTACCGGCACCTCATGCCGTTCAGCGCCAGCCACGAACGGACCTGGCCCCGCGCCGGCGTCCGCCGCAACCCCGAAGGCCTCTGGCAGCTCGTGATGTGGCTCGAGCCCGACGTCATGAGCGGCATCTACGCGGGCGTCTCGTTCAAAGACCGAGAAGAGGCAATCGAGCTCGGCGGGACCATCGCGGGCGCCCACCGCGCCGAGCGCAGGATCGAGGCCGTCGCATGACCCCCGACATCGAGCTCTGCGGCTCCTGCGGCGGCGTGATCAACCAGCAGACCGGCGAATGCAGGTGCTCCGATTGAGCACCCTGACCGACACCGAGCTCACGGCGTGGATCGTCGAGCTCCGACACAAGGCCACGGCCGCGCACCAGGCGGCCGCCGTCGCGACCGGCGACGAAAGTACCCGGACCATGCTCGCCACCGCCGCCGACATCGCCAGGCGCCGGGAGGAATTCGTGCGCTCGCGGGCGCTCGTCCGGTCCACGTGCTCCTGGTGCGACTCGATCGGCGAACTTTGCGATGAATGCAAGGGCCTGCCGGATGGTGCGTCCCGATGAGCACACGTGTCTCGATCACCTGCGAGGAGTGCGGGCACACGACGACCTCGAAATCGCGCGCGACCGCCGAGTATGGGCAGTCGCTGCACCGGTGCGCGACCGCCCTCGAGCGCAAGGCAAGGGCCGAGCGCGTCGCCGAACGCCGCATCCGCGAGGGCGTCAAACGGGAATGCCAGTGCAAGCGCGCCCGGCACGAGCACGGCACACGCACCATGTACGTCCGGGACAAGTGCCGATGCCGGCCGTGCACGGACGCGAACCTCGCGGCCGAACGCGCCCGCGCGCGGGCCAAGCTCTACGGCCGGTACGACTGCGGCCGCGTCCCGGCCGCGCCCGTGCGCGAACACGTTCAGGGACTCATGGCCGCAGGGATCGGCATCAAACGCGTCTCGGCCTTGTCCGGCGTCTCGACAGGGACACTGTCGAAGCTCCTCTACGGCGTGCCATCGAAAGGCATCGGCCCCCGCGAGCGGTGCCAGCGAGACGTCGCCGACCGGCTCCTCGCCGTCGCGCTCGGGACAGCGGCCTTAGCCGACGGGGCCCTGGTCGACGCGACGGGCACGCACCGGCGCCTCCAGGCCTTGGTCTCGATCGGGTACAGCGTCAGTCGGCTCGGCGAGATGCTCGGCATAGACCGGGCGAACATGGCCGGCCCCATCGGCAGGCATCCCCAGGTCACGGCCGCAACCGCGAGGAAGGCCGCAGCCCTGTACGAGCGCCTCTGGAACGTCCCCCACGAACCCGAGGGCCACTTCGAGCGGATCAGCGCCAGCAGGGCCCGCAACCACGCCGCAGCTCGCGGCTGGGCGCCGCCCATGGCGTGGGATGACGACACGATCGACGACCCGGCCGCCTCGCCCACCGGGACCGAGCAGACGATGAGGACAAGTGCGCACACGTCCGAGCTCGTCGAGGACATCGAGCACATGCTCACCACGGGAGCCAGCCCCGAAGAGGTAGCCCACCGGACCGGCCGCAACCCGCGCGACCTCGACCGGATCCTTTACCGCGCAGGCAGGCGCGACCTCGCCACATGGCTGCGCACCGGAGAACAACCAGCCACCTACCAGAGACAGGACGCAGCATGACCAAGATCAAGTGCACCTTCAACGACACCACGATCGACCTGAGCTACCACGACGGTCCGATCGGCGTCCACCTGCTCGAGGACGCGTCCATCAATCCCCGCGGGGACGTCACCGCCGAGTTCGACGCTGAGGAGGTCTACAAGGCGCTCAACGTCGTACCGAGGAGGGATTTCGACGCTGCCGTCAGTGCTGCCGTGACCGAGGCCCTCATCGTGGAGCAGCGCGCGCAGGCGGTTCCCCAGGAAAGCGCGATCGCTCGAATCGTCGAGATTGTGGTCAACGAGGATCTCGAATACGAGACGGCAGCAGCCTCATACTTCGCGATAGAGGCGATCGTGAAGGAGAACTTCATGCCGTTCCGCCTGCCAGACATTCTCGGAACGCCGTTCAGGGCAGAGACCCGCGCGACAGGAACGACCGCCTACTTCACTACTCTGACCGGGTTTACGAAGCCTGTTTACGCTGCCGAATCTGCAGCAGAGAAACGCTGGTACACGGGCGCCGAAGTGATGAACCTTTTCACCGGCCACCGCTTTGTGGACGACGGTGATGAGTAAATGGCGAACGACAAAACAAGAGCGCTCGTAAACAGGGAGATTCAGGAGGACCAGACGGATGCCGTGGCTGAAACAGAGCGATGCTGCGGCGAATCATCCGATCGTCCTCAACGCCCTAGAACTGCCGGAGGCTGATGACCGGATCCTGAACGAGCTGTTCGGGTTCGTCGCCCGGTGCGCTACGCAATGCGCAGCGCACGAGTTCGACTACGTCGTCACGGTGGGAACCGCGCGCGCTCTCGCGGGCTCGCATTCCCGGTACCTCGAGCTTGCGGCCGCGGCCAAGCGTTGCGGGTACTGGTTCGAGACGACGATCCGGGATGAGGACGGCACGGAGCGGCCGGCGTGGAAGCTCGTCGAGGACGAGGATCTGTTCCACATGATCCTCAAGGCTGAGCGGGCGTGGACGAACCAGCGCAAGAAGGACGCCCGGGACCCGTCTCTTACGGTTCCGGTCCGTCTCCGCGACGGCGACGCGTGCCGCTACTGCGGCAAGACGGTGTCGTGGAAAGACCGTCGCTCGGGCCGATCCGGCACCTACGACCATGCAGACCCGGGCAAGGCCGCGACCTTTGAGACGTACGTCGTCTCGTGCCGCGAGTGCAACGGGCGGCGCCAGGACGACGCTGACCGGGTGTGGAAGACGATCCCGGCCCCAACCGAGCCCCTGTACGGGCCCGAGACGACTGACTTCCTCGCCGGCCACGGCGTGGACGTCGAACCGACCTACACCAGACCAGCTCCCGCGCAGGCCAACGGCATGGGCAGCGCGGACGCGATCGAGGCGACGGAAGCAGCACCCGGCCCGATCACGCCCGCGCCACCCATCCCGGGCCCAGCGGTCGAGCACCCGGAGGCGACGGAAGCAGCACCCGGCCCGGGCAAGAGCGAGGCGACGGAAGCATGTCCGGCCTCGAATGCGGCGACGGAAGCAGTGCCCGGCCGCGCGGATCTGGCAGGTTCGGGCAGATCGGAGGTGTCCCGGACCAAGCCGCGTCGGGACGGGACGGGTCAGGTCGAGTCTGGTCTGGATGGGAAGGGGAGGAGCCCAGCTCGCTCTCAGGGGCGCACCGGAAGACGTTCTAGGCCTAGATCGAGGAGGAAGAAGTGACAGGGGCGGTGAGGCTTCCTGCCAACTGGTGGTTAGCCAAGAAGTACCCGCATGTGGTGGACGGCCGTGTCCGGATGGTTCCGTACGAGCTGGCACGCCGGCTTGTTCGGTTCTCGGGCTGGTGCGTGACCGATCACGAGGACGGACCGGTGCAGGCCGAGCGCGGGTCGTGGCTGTGTTGGCGGTGCCGGGACGACGTCCAGACGGCGCTGATCGGCATCGGGCGTTCGTGGCCGGCTCTCCAGGACTTGCTGTATCCGTCGAAGACCGGCGGTCAAGTCGGGGGCAAGAGCGTGGATCCGGCGGTGCCGGTGGAGCTCGCGACCGTAGACATCACGGTGAAGGTCGAGGCGGCGGTCTCGGCGCTCGCGTCTCACTTCCTTGAGGACCGGCCGGATCTTAGGATCGCGAGTGGCAAGGACTCGGGAGCTGTCGCGGGGGAGATTGGGCGATGGCATTTGTCTTGGCTGACCACGCACCCGCAGCCGCGATTCACGGCCGACAGCTTGGTCGAGGTCTGGGAGGCGTGGCGGTCGATCCCGCGCGCGGCCGGCCGACTCGACAGCGTTCCGCCCGTGGACCGATGGATCGAGCATGCGAGAGCGCGCCGTGGTTAGGCCGTCGGCGTGGGTTGACATTGAGTCTGTGCGACTTCTCACCGGGTGGTCGGCCAGGTGGATCCGCGAGGTCGCGAAACGGGATGGCTGGCGATCGGCCAAAGGGAGCAGGCCGCGGCTCTATCTGCTCTCGGACGTCGTGGCATCTTGTCCCGGGCACAAGGCGAATACCGTTGAACGACACTTAGCGAAAGTTCATGCCCGGATCAGGCCTCTAGCCCGGTTGCCGGCGCGATGATTGTGTCCACACTCGAAGTACCAATGCAAAGGCGGAGCGATGATCAATAGCGAACTGGCACATGTGTGGATGCCCTCGACCGACGGTCAAGCGAGCCGATGCCAAGTCTGCGGAGTCCCTTATGCGCGAGACCTCAACGCGGGCCGGGAATGCCCCGAGGCTGCGACGGCCGCCGGGTGCACCTGCCAGTGGAACTTCACCGATGAACGGAAGACCGATCCCATTCGCACCCCACGCGAAGCCTGCGTTGTCGCGCACAGCGATTGACGACACGCCCGGAATCGAGAGTTGCCGAGGAATGGTACTTGACGCGCTGTAACTTCGATTTCGATGGTGGTGCAGTGTCACCGCGGGAGGCCCGGCCGGTTGGTCCGGGCCTTCGGCATGTCCGGGAGGTGGCGCGATGGCTCGCCTGTCGGAGTGGGATCCGAGGCGGGGCAGGAGCGGCAGGCCGTGGCTTCGGCTCGTCGCGCTTCATTGTCCGCCCGGCTCGGTGTGCGCGTGGTGCGGTGAGCCGATCGAGTTCGGGCTGAGGCCGCGCCACCCGCTCGGGCCGTCGCTTGACCACATCGTGGCGCTCGCCGACGGCGGCCACCCGACAGCGCCGTGGAACCTGCAGCCCATGCACCTCGGGTGCAACGCCCGCAAGGAGAACGCGCGCCGGCGGGCCGCCCGGAAGAATGCCCGCGAGCCGCAGCCGCGGCCGGCGTCGAGGCTCCGGCCCGAGCCTCGCCCTGAGAGCGGCCGGGTTTTTTAGGAATCCGCCGCGCGGAAGACCCGCGCGTCTTCCAAAATTTCTCCCCCCGAATTATCCGGGGTAGCGCCCTCGCGAAGAGGGTAAATTCGACCGCGCTCGCCCCGCCCAGATGCCCTTTGAATTCGACGAAAAGCTGCATCGTTCTCGTCGAAACTCGATCAAGGACGGGGGTAGTCGTGGATAACTCGTCAGAAGTCGGCCCGATCCCATACCGCCACGGCAAAGCAGGCGCCTCCCCGACCGGATATCGGAAGGGCTGCCGCTGCGCGGACTGCCGGCGCATCCACTCGGAAAAGATGAAGGCCTACCGCCTCGCGAAGAAGCTCCGGGAAGGTGGCGGCGAGCTCTCGGCCGAGGCTCTCGCGCCCATCGACCTCTCACCGTCGTCGACGGCGATCTCGTGGGATGCCGAGGCGGGCCCGATCGAAGCGACGCTGTCCCGCGAGCTCGAGGCGATGCAGTTCGCGGACCCGCCGTTCAGGGAGACGCTGATCGTGCTGGCGAAGTACGACGCGCGAGTGCTCGACCAGATCCCCCGCCTCGAACGGCTGGACCTGATCAGCGGAATGCAGTCCCGGCTGTTCAACGTCTTCGACCGGCTGCGCCGCGTGAATGCCCCTGTGGGCGCAGCAGACGGCGCGGAGGCGTTCCTGCAGTCCCTCGGGATGCCGGAGAGTGACTGAGGCCCACAACCCGGCGCCAGCCTGGTTCACGCCCCGCAACCCGTCGCGTCAGACCCTCGGGCCGGCCGTCGGCAAGGTGATGACGGCGTTCCGGAATTCGCCGATGCCGTGGCAGCGGGATTTCCTCAATGTGCTGTGCGAAATTGACCCCGCAACGGGCCTCTTTTGGTATTCGAAGGGAATTCTGATCCTGCCTCGCCAGGGCGGAAAGACTTCGACGTCGCGCGGGAAGATGACGCACCGGGCGTTGACGACTCCCGACGGGTACATGCTGTACACGGCGCAGGATCGGAACAAGGCGCGTCGGCGGCTCGAGCGGAATTTCTACAAGCCGCTCATGGGCTCGCCGATGAAGGCGTTCATGGGGAAGCCGCGTTGGCAGGCCGGATCCGAGGCACTGCGGTGGAAGAACGGGGCCGAGCTCGGGATCGATGCCGCCGGCCAGAAGACCGGCCACGGCGACACGCTCCACGAGGCGCACATCGACGAGGCGTATGCGCACCGGGACAACACGATCGAGGGCGGCATCGGCCCGGCGATGGCGACCGTCCCGGGCGCGCAGCGTCTGGTGATGTCGGCGGCGGGGAACTTGAACTCGGAGTACCTGCTCGCCCAGCGCGACCTCGGGCGGGCCCTGGTCGAGTCGGGGCGCGAGTCCCGGACGCTCTACTGGGAGTTCAGCTCGCCAGTCGGCGCGGACCCGCACGACCCGGCGACCGCCCTCCTGGGGCACCCGGCGATCACGCACACGATCGCCCTGGACTGGGTCATGAACGAGATCATGACCGCCGACGACCCGGCCGAGGCCTACCGCGCGTACTACGGGTGGTGGCCGGAGCGGAAGGCAGCGGCCCGCACGATCCCGATCGCCGCATGGGAGGACTGCTATATCGGCCAGGACGACCTGAGCTGGGACGGGATGCCTTTCTGGGCGGTCGACACGAGCCCGGAGCGGGATTTCACCTCGATTGCGATGGCCGCGAAGTCCACCGACCCGGAGGCGACCTGCTACCTCGAGGTGTACGAGCGCCAGCACGGCACCGCCGACGTCGTCCGCACAATGGTCGACCTCCGCACGCGGGTAGGCGGGAACCTCGTCGCGCTCGACGGCAACGGCGCGGCCAAGACCCTCGCCCCCGATCTGGAGGCCGAGGGCTTCACAGTGGTCAAGGCCCCCGGCCCTGCCCGCGTGGACGCCTGCGGCGGCCTGTACGACGACATCCTCACCGCCAAGGTGCACTTCATGTCCGATCCGGTCCTGAACGACGCCGCCGCGGCGGTGGTCAAGCAGGGCGTGGGCGGGCGTGCGTGGATCTGGGCCAGGAACAAGCAGCTCGAGGACATCAGCGCGCTCTACGCCGTGACCTTCGCCCGGTGGCTCTTCCGAGAGCGGCACGAGGACGACTACGACCTGGCCGACTCAGTCGGCTGAGGCAACTGGAAAGGAGGAGCCGTGTTCCTGTTCATCCTTACCACCGTGCTCGACCTCCTCGGATCCCTCCTGGTCATCGCAGCCGCGGCGCTCGCAGCCGCTGCGCTCGCGGGCCCCGAATGGGGCCTCGCCGCCAGCCTCGGAACGGCCGGCGTCGGGATCATCGCGGCGTCGTGGGTCTTCGATCGGCGGCGCGGATGAGCCTGTTCCGGCAGAAGCGGGACTTCGGGCCGCCGGAGCTGATCTGGAACGGGATGCCTCAGCGCTCGCCGGGCCGGCCGAACCACATGCCCGTGACCCGCGAGACGGCCCTCAAGCATTCGGCGGTGTGGGCATGTCTGAACCTGCGCGCGAGCCTGATCTCCACGATGCCAATCGACGTCTTCCGCCGCTCCGGCGGGCTCGACAAGGAGATCAAGAAGCCGGACGTCCTGGTCACCCCGTGGACCTACGCCGAGGGCCAGCCGGTGGACGTCACCGAGTGGCTGTACGGGTCCCAGTACGACCTCGACCGGGGCGGGAACGCCTTCGGGCGGATCGCGGCATGGGACGGCTTCGGGAACCCGTCCCTGATCCAGCCTCTGCCGCTTGAGGAAGTCACCGTCTCGGTGAAGAACCGGCGCATCGACCATTACAAGGTCGGGCAGGAGGAGCTGAAGCCGTTCGAAGTCTGGCACGAGCGGCAGTTCACGCTCTCGGGCGTCCCGGTCGGGCTGTCGCCGATCGCGTACGCGGCGGCTTCGATCGGCGGTTACCTCTCGGCCCAGCAGTTCGCGCAGGACTGGTTCGGCAACGGCGCCCGCCCGGGGTCGATCTTGAAGAACACGCAGAAGACGTTCAAGAAGGGCGAGACGCAGGTCGTCAAGCGCCAGTTCATGGCGTCGGTGCAGAACGGCGAGCCGTTCGTCACAGGCTCGGACTGGGAATACAAGATGATCAACGGCAACGCGGCCGAGACGGCGTTCATCGAGTCCCGCGAGTTCGGCATCACGGACGCCGCGCGGTTCCTGGGCGTCCCGGGCGACATGATCGACGCCCCGGCAAAGGGCTCCAGCGTGACGTATGCGAACGTCACGCAGCGGAACCTGCAGCTGCTCATCATCAACCTCGGTCCGGCGATCGCGCGCCGCGAGCGGGCGCTCTCCCGGCTCGTGCCGTCGCAGCAGCACGTGAAGCTCAAAACGGACGCGATCCTGCGCATGGACCCGGAAACCCGGCAGCGGGTCATCAAGTCCCGCATCGACTCGCGCACGCTCGACGTCGACGAGGCCCGCGAGCTCGAGAACCTGCCCCCGCTCACCCAGGCGCAGAAGGACAAGTTCAAGGAGCTCTTCACGAAGTACACCGACGCGCTCAAGGAAGACGAGCAGCTACCCGAAGGAGGGGACCCGGCATGAACATGCTCGAAGCGGCCCAGAAGCGCGCCCAGGGCGTCCGCGCGTCCGCCGACCGGCCCTCGCAGCGTCGGTGCACGGAAGCGCCCGGCAGCGGCCCGCGTGTGGCCGTGCGGATGCAGCGGATCGAACTGCGCGAGGCCGGCGACGCGGGCGGCGGGCTCGGGTTCTCCGGGTACGCCTCGGTCACGGGTGTCGGGTACGAGATGTGGGACATGTTCGGCCCCTATACGGAGGTCGTCTCGGCCGGCGCTTTCGGTCCCTCGCTCGCGAGGGCGGACCTCGACGTGCCGCTGGTGATCCAGCACGACGGCATCCGCCGGATCGCCCGGACCACGAACGGCACGCTGCTCCTCGCCGAGGACGACCACGGGCTCTCGGTCGACGCGCCGAGCCTCGACCCGGACGACGTCGACGTGCAGTACATCGTCCCGAAGCTCCGTTCGGGGCTCATCGACGAGATGAGCTTCATGTTCCGCATCACCGCAGGGGAGTGGTCCCCGGACTGGACCGAGTTCCACGTCAACGAGGTCGACATCCACCGCGGAGACGTCTCGATCGTCTCCTACGGCGCGAACCCGGCTACCGCGGGTTCGGGCCTCCGCTCGGCGAATGACCTCGCGTCGTTCGTCCGCGGCCTGAGCGTCGCCGAGCAGCGCGAGATCGCTGCCCTGGTCGCCCACGCCGCCCCCAAGACCGGCGCCGACCTCATCACCGATGAGGACGTCCGCCTGCGCCGCGTCCGCCTCTGAGGACACCGGCGCATCACCCGAGAGCTTCGCGCACTTCCGACGCCCGCGCCGCGCTGCGGCCTGGCCTGGGCGGGATGCCTGTCGCAACGGGGCCACCAAATCACCCCCACCTATCCCGCGCGACACCGGCGGGAGGAAGGAGCTCTGCCATGGACATGGCCCAGCTCATCGCGCAGCTCGAGGGGAGCATCGTCTCCAAGCTCGAGGAGCGCAACAAGAAGTCCACGGAGCTCGCCGAGCTCCGCTCCGCCGCAACGGTCGACGAGCCGCGCGTGAACCAGCTCCGCGCCGAGAAGCAGGACCTGGACGACGAGATCGACGCGCTCCAGGTCCGGGTCGCGGAGCTCAAGCTGGAGAAGAACCGCGACGACACCGCCGAGCGGCTCTCCCGGGAGATGATCCCGCAGGGCCAGCGCCGCTCCTACGACCAGGTCATCCGCACCGGCGACACGAACGAGCCCCGCACCTACACCAGCGAGTCGGCGAAGCGTGGCGTGTCGTTCTTCGGCGACGCCTACGCGCACCGCGAGCACGGCACCAACGACCGGATCATGCGCCACGCCGCCGAGGTCGAGTTCCATGGCGAGATGTCCCAGCGCGCCGTCCAGACCTCGGGGTTCGCGGGCCTCGTGATCCCGCAGTACCTCGTCGATCTCGCCGCGCCGAAGATCCAGGCAGGCCGCGGCATCGCGAACGCCGTCACGCGCCTTGAGCTCCCCGAGCAGGGCATGTCCCTGATCATCCCGAAGGGGCAGGTGGCCGCGACCGAGGACGTCCAGGCCACGGAGAACTCGTCCGTGTCGAACACGGACGAGTCGTGGACGAACGTCACCGTCCCCGTCGTCACGATCGCGGGCCAGCAGGACGTCTCGCGCCAGCTCCTCGAGCGCGGCGCCGGCGTCGACGCCCTGATCTACCTTGACCTTGCTCGCGCCTACGGGGCGCGGCTCGGCAAGCAGGTCATCAACGGCTCGGGCCTCTCCGGCCAGATGCTCGGCATCCTTAACACCGCCGGCATCGCGGCCGCGGCCGCGTTCGGCACGGCGGTCGACGCCGCGAAGTTCGGAACGAAGGTCGCCGGCGCGAACACCTCGGTCGCGTCCGTCGGGGACGGCATCGCCCCGGACGTGCTGCTCATGCACCCGCGCCGCTGGGGCTGGCTCACAACCCTCAATGACACGACCGGCCGCCCGATCGTCACCGCGAACACCGTCACGAACTTCAACATGGTCGCCGTCGGCGCCCAGGCCGGCGACGACTTCGCGAACGCCCCGGTCAAGGTCGCAGGTATCCACAACTCTGGCCTGCCGATCATCACCGACGTCAACGTCCCGACCACCATCGGGACGAACAACGAGGACGTCGTGATGTCCCTCGACGTCGACGAGCTCATCCTCTGGGAAGAGGGCGACGGCATGCCCCGCCAGCTCCGCTTCGAGCAGACGACTGGCGGCAATCTGACCACGAAGCTCGTCGCCTACGGCTACGCGGCATTCACCGCCGGCCGCTACCCCGAGGCGGTCGCCAAGTTTGGCGGCCTCGACACCGGCGCCGGAAACGGCCTCATCGCCCCGACGTTCTAGCCGGGCAACGGCGCGCGGGCCCCGCACCACGCGGGGCCCGCGTGCCCCCAAACCCCTTCAGCTTCCAGAGGAGCCGAGATGGACGACCAGTACCAGGAAGAGATCTACGACAACTACCGCCGCCTCCACGACGAGCACGGCGAATCGTGGGAGTCAATCGCCAAGCGCGTCGAAGCCCAGAACGACACCAAGCTCGCCGCGTGGCTGCGCTCGCAGGACGCCGCCGAGGCCCCCGAGGGCACCGAGCCCGCCGCGCAGGTCCAGGGCCGCCGCGCGCTCAAGGCCGAGACGGCCGACGCATCCGCGGGCGAGACCGCTGCCGCAGACGGCGCCGCGGCGGCCGAGGCAGCAGCGGGGGCTGAGGCGTAGCAGTGGCCTCCGTCGACCTGGGGGCGACCACCGTCCTCGAATGGGACTCGATGCCCTCGGGCGACGCGCCCTCGCTCTCAATCGTCCAGCCGGATGGCACGAGCGTCGCGGCCCTGGCCGCGCCCACGGGCCCGACGACGGCGACAGCACCGTTCACTCCGACCATGCCCGGCCGCCACCTCGCCCGGTGGACGGCTTTCACCATGGACGGCACGACGGGCGCGCACGTCGACGTCCTCGACGTGTGGCCGCTCGATCCGCTGTTCATCATCCCCGCGCAGGAGATGGTGAACGGGCTCAACGCCCATCACGCCACCCCGGATCAGCTCGAGGACATGCGCCTGTTCGTCGCCGCGGCGACGCCAGTGATCGAGGACATCGTCGGGCCCGTGGTGCACCGCGAGTTCACCCAGAAGTTCGACGGCGGCATGTACGCCGTCGTCCTGAAGTACAAGGCGGACGCCGTCGTGGGCGTGACGGAGCTCGGGACTGCGCTCGCGGACTTCGTGTTCGACGACGAGGCTTCGATCGTCTACGCGGGCCGGCAGCTCGCTCCGCGGCTCTTCATGCCCGGGGTCGCCGCCGTCGTGGTCACGTTTACGGCCGGCTACACGGTGATCCCGGCGAATATCCGTCTCGCGACCCGCGAGCTGGTCCGGCACTGGTGGCAGATCGGGATGCAGATGGCCGGCGGCAGCGTCCGCGGCCAGGCGAGCTCCGATGACGTGTTCACGCCGTCGGGGTTCGCGGTCCCGCGCAGGGTCATGGAGCTCTGCACCCCTCACGAGGGACATGGGGGCTTCGCGTGACCAGCACCATCACCGCCGCGCTCGCGGCCAAGACGGGCCTGTACGAGCTCGTCAAGCGGGTCATGGCCGCGGGCACGGACACGCAGAACGTCTATGTCGTCCCGGGAGCGATCGGCACCGACCTTCCCGACGACATCATCAGCCTCGGCAAGTTCCGCGTCACCCAGGAAATGGCCGGGATGGGCTTGATGCGCCCGCGCGAGGAGACGATCACGCTCGAGGTCGTCTTCTCCTGCCTCAAGGGCGGCGGCGACGAGGTCGAGCTCCTCTCGCAGCAGAGGGCCCTGGACCTGCTCGGCATGGTCGAGCGCGAGGTCCGCATGAATGACCCCGTGCTTGGCGGCGCTGTGCGCCAGTGCTTCCTCACCGACATCGAGTCCGACGGCGTCACCCCGGAGGACTACAAGAAGGCCGGCCGCGGCGTCGACGTGATCGCGACCTTCACCGCCCAGAACCGCGTCAGAGGCTAAGGAGGCCCCGACATGCGCATCAAGAACATCAGCCCGTACGGCGCGCTCGACGTCCCGATCCTGCGCCGCCCCGTCGACGCGGGGGAGTCCGTCGACGTCGACCCCGAGCACGCCGAGGCGCTGCTCGCCCAGGACGAGAACTGGGCGCCCGACGACGACGCCGCACGCGCCATCTTCGCGGCCCTGGAAGGCGTCGACGAGGGACAGAGCAACCAGACTGCACCCGAGGCCTCCGGTCCGGGTGATGACGTTTCCGCAGGTCAGCAGTGGGAGGCCGACGGCGGAGCCGCACAGCGCGAAGGGGGTGAGGGTCAGTGACTTCGCAGGACACCAGCGTCGGCATCGGCCGCGAGTCCGTCTACGGCACGGGCGTCACCCCGACGGCGTTCCTCGAGTACCTCACCGAGACGTTCGACTGGAAGCCGGAGTTCAAGCAGGGCCAGGGCCTGCGCGTAGGATCCCGCTTCGGCCGGGCGAACCGCCGCGTGCTCGTGAAGCAGTCTGCCGAGGGCGACCTCGAGTGCGAGCTCGTCACCAAGGGCCTCGGCAAGCTCTTCGAGGCATGGCTCGGCTCCGGCGTCTCGACGGCCGTCCCCGGCCAGACGGGCGTGTTCCAGCAGCTTTACACTCCGGCGGCGCAGGACGTGGCGACCTCCTACACGATCCAGAAGGGTCTCCAGTTCATCGGCGGGTCGGCGGCCCAGCCCGAGACGTTCCGCGGCGGCGTGTGCACCTCGGGCGAGCTCACGGCCGCGCTCGGGGACATCGTGAAGCTGAAGACGTCCTGGAACTTCCGCGACGTCGACACCGCGACCGCGTACGCGGCCCCGTCCTACGCCTCCGGCGCCGAGCTGCTCAGCTTCGTGCATGGCGCGATCACGGTCGGCGGAACCGTGACAATGCCGACGAGCACGGCACTTGCGACGGGCGGCACGACCCCGGCGGCGATCATCAGGGACTTCAGCTTCTCGCTGGACAGCAAGATCGACGACGGCGGCTTCGGGTTCGGCTTCGGCGGCAAGCGCGGCCGCAAGCCGGTGTTCGGGGCGGTCGCCGAGGGCAAGGGCAAGCTGACCGTCGAGTACTCGGACAACGTGCTGCGCGACGCCTACCTGAACCAGTCGGACCTTGCGCTCACGCTCACGTTCAAGACCTCGACCGTGATCGGCACCTCGGCGAACCCGACGGTCCAGGTCGTCCTGCCGGATATCCGCCTCAACGGCGAGATCCCCAAGACGAACGGCGGCGCCCCGGTGAACCAGTCGGTCGACTTCGACATCCTCGACGGCCTCGTGGCCGGGTCGCAGATCTACATCGCGGTCGTCACCACCGACACCGCGATCTAGGCCGATGGCCGACGAGGTCAAGATCGCCCTCGCCCCTGAGAGCCTCGCGCTGATCCGGCGTATGGCGAAGGAGGCCGAGCCGACCCTGCGGCGCGAAGTGAACCGCACGCTCCGCGGCTCGGGGTCGGCCGCTGTGGCCGCCGTCAAGGCGGCGGTCCTTGGGGACAAGCCGCCGAAGGCGAATCAGCGTTCCAAGGCCGCGACCCGGCTGCGCGGCGCGCGGTACGGGGCGGGGCGCTCGCAGGACGTGCTCCGCAGAGGCATCGCCGGCGGCGTCGCGGTCCGGGTCCGGGGCGGGAAGTACCCGGGGATCCGGATCGTCTCCACCGACACGAAGCTGTCGGATCAGAAGAAGGCCATGAACAGGGTGTACCGGCTGCGGAACTTCCGGCACCCGGTGTTCGGGTCGAAGAGGAAATGGGCGGCCCAGCACGGCAAGGACTTCTTCTACGGCCCGATCCGGGCCAAGGAGGACGAGTTCCGCCAGGCCGTCCACGAGGCGCTGCAGCAGGCAGCGGAGAAGCTCGGAGGAATCAGTTGAAGTTCAGGCTCAGGGACAGGGAATACGACCTGCAGGCGGCATTGGAGCGGCCCACGCTGCTCCTGCTCCGCGAGATGAAGATCCGCACCGGATATGGCATGAAGGCCATCCGGGACATGGCCCCAAGGTTCCAGAAGACCATGGGCGCAGCCGAGGGCCTCACCGACGAGCAGAAGGAAGAGCTGTTCATCGAGGCGATGGACGACCCGGACTTCCTCGGCGTGTTCATCGCGATGATCTGGCTCGCCCGCCGGCATGCGGGGGAGCAGCTCAGCTTCGACGAGGCTGCCTCGTTCGAGTTCGACGAGCTCGAGATGGTCGCGGACGAACAGGACCCAAAAGAGGAGGTCCCGGAGCCGGCCCCCGTGGACGTCGAGGCCGCGGCGGCGCGTCCCGCCCGGTCCAGCACATCGAGGACATCGAAGAGAGCGTCTTCGCGAACATCCTCCTGATCTCCCACCTGTGGCCCGGAATCGGGCCGCACAACGTCTGGGACCTCACCTACGACTTCTGGCTTCTGTATGTCCGCGCCGCGGACGACCACCGCAAGGAGCAGGCCAAGAACAGGGGGTAGGCGAGAGTGTCCGCTGCGCAGCTGTTCTTCGACATCTTCGGCCGCGACAAGGGCGTGGGGAAGGTGTTCGAGGAGGTCTCGAAGAAGGCCACGGGGTTCGGGTCCACGCTCGGTGGCTCGGCTCTGAAGGCTGGCGCCGCGATCGGCGGGATCGGCGTGGCCATGACCGGCGTCATCGCCGGGATCGCGGCCAAGGGCGGCATTGACCGGGCTCTGGCGATCGAGAACGCGCAGGCGAAGCTCCTCGGGCTCGGGAACTCGGCCGACACCGTGAAGGCGATCATGGGCAACGCCCTCGCCTCGGTGAAGGGCACGGCGTTCGGGCTCGGCGATGCGGCCACGGTCGCGGCATCGGCTGTCGCGGCTGGCATCAAGCCGGGCGCGCAGCTCGAGGGCGTCTTGAAGACCGTCGCGGACACGGCGACGATCGCCGGGGCCTCGATGTCGGACATGGGCCTGATCTTCGGCTCGGTCGCCGCGCGCGGCAAGCTCCAGGGCGACGACCTGATGCAGCTGCAGGCCCGCGGGGTGCCGGTGCTGGCGTTCCTCGCCAAGCACTACGGGATCACCGCGGCCGCGGCCTCGGACATGGTCCAGTCGGGCAAGGTCGACTTCGCCAACTTCAACGCGGCCATGCAGGAGAACCTCGGCGGCGCGGCCCTGAAGTCGGGGGACACCTTCCAGGGCGCGATGGCGAACATCCGGGCCGCCCTCGGCCGGATCGGCGCGAACTTCGCCACCCCCTTCCTGAAGGCGGCCACGGCCGTGTCGCCGTCGGTCATCGCGATGCTGGACAAGATCGGTACCGCAGCCGCGCCCATCGTGACCCAGCTCGCGGCTCTGGTCTCGGCGAACATCCCGAAGATCACGGCGTTCTTCGACGGGCTCACCGCAAAGCTCGCGGCCCTCGGCGCCCGCGGGATCGATCTGTCGTGGCTGGAGAAGCTCGGCCCCCTGATCGCGCCGCTGTCTGGGGCGCTGCTCCCGCTATTGGGCAAGCTGCCCCTCATCGGTGCCGCGTTCGCCGGAATCAGCGGCCCCGCGGGGATCGTCGCCTCGGTGTTCTTCGTCCTGCTCGAGCGCAGCCCGCTCCTGAAGGACGTCCTCGGCAAGCTATTCGACGGCGTCGCCGCGGTCCTGCCCTCGGTCGTGGAGGGCTTCACTGGGTTCATGGGGGCCCTGGACAAGGTCCCCGGGCTCGTGAACGCCCTCGGAGCCGGCGTGGGAGTGTTCATCGCCCTCTCCGCCGCGATCGCCGCGATCAACGTCGCGACCGGGATCTGGAACGCGCTCATGGCAGTGAACCCGGTCACGTGGGTCATCCTCGGGATCGCGGCGCTGGTCGCCGCGATCGTGCTCCTGGTGGCGAACTGGGATACCGTCGTGAGGTTCCTCTCGGATGTGTGGGGCGGCTTCGTCGGCTGGCTTCGGGATATCACGGGCAGCGTCGGAGCGTGGTTTGCCGACGTCTGGAACAGCGTTGCGGGCGCCGTCTCGGGTGCGTGGAACGGCATCGTCACGGCCGTGACAGACGCGATGGCGTGGCTGTGGAGCACGATCGTCGCCGGGTTCACCGCCGAGTGGAACTTCATCGTCGGCATCGTTCAGGCGATCGTGCAGCCGATCGTCGACGCCTGGAACTGGGTCTACAGCCTCGTCTCGGACATCCTGCGTTCGTTCTGGGCTGTCCACGGTGAGCAGCTCACCGCGATCTGGAACACCGTCACCTCGGTGTTCGCCGGGATATGGTCGACGATCACCGGGGTGTGGAACGGGATCGTCTCGGCGGTCTCGGGCGCGGTGTCGTGGCTGTGGCAGGTCGTCTCGGCGGGATTCACCGCCGAGTGGAACTTCATAAGCGGCATCCTCACCACGGTATGGGGCTTCGTTTCCGGGGTGTGGAACGGGATCGCCGCCGCGGTTTCCGGGGCGGTCGGCGCCGTGTGGAACACGGTCGTCGCCGGGTTCTCGGCGGCCTGGGGCTTCATATCCGGAGTGTTCAACCAGGTCGCCGGATTCATCGGAAGCGTCTGGGGCACCATCGCCGGCACCGTCTCAGGGGCGGTCGGCCAGGTCGTCGGCGTGTTCACGGGGATGTGGAACCGGATCACCGGAATCTTCAACGGGGCGGTCGGCTGGTTCGCCGACATCGGCCGGAACATGATCCAGAGCCTCATCGACGGCGCGGGAGGGCTGCTCCGGAACATCGGGCAGTTCTTCCTGAACATGGTCCCGGGCTGGATCGTCGAGCCGTTCAAGCGGGCCCTCGGGATCGCGTCCCCGTCGAAGGTGTTCCGCGGGTTCGGAAAGAACATCGGCGAGGGCCTGATCCTCGGCATCTCCGACACCGCCTCGGCAATCGATGACCGCATGTCCACCCTCGTCGGCCCGCCGTCTGCCCCGTCCGGGTTCAGCTCCTACGCGAGCGCTGACCCGCAGCTCGGCGAGAAACTCGACGCGCTCCTCGAGCTGCTGCGCACGCAGCGGCCAGTCCAGGTGAACCCGGCGCCGGGGATGTCCGAGGAGAACCTCGGGCGGATGACGGCCGAGCAGCTGATGTGGAGGTCGTGAATGCCGCGCACCGCGACTGTCGGGGGGATCTCGTTCGCTGCCACGGGCTGGACGCACCCGGACGGGTGGACGGTCTGGCTGGACAACAACGCCGAGGGGTGGGACGACGGCGTCGGGGTCCGGCGCGAGCGCCCGAAGCGGCTCCGGCAGCACGGGGAGTTCACCGAGCCCGGCTACAGGGACGGGCGACTGGTCACGCTCGAGGGCGACGTCACGGCCCCGTCGGAGGCGGCCGCGGCGGGGGCGAAGCTCGCCCTTGCCGCGCTGCTCGCCGACGGCGGCCAGGACACCCTCACCGTGGTCGACACCGCACTGCCGACCATGTCCGCGCTCGCGGACCTCGCGGACGCGCCGAAGATCCGGCACAAGAACGACACCACGCTCGAGTACCAGATCCACCTCCACTGCCCGGACCCGCGCAAGTACGGGGCCACGGTTTCGGCGACCACGGGCGTCCCGGTGCCCGGCGGCGGGATCACGTACCCGCTGTTCAGCCCGTCCCCGCCCGGGCTGCTCGACTTCGGCCAGCCCGGCTACCCGGGCACAGCCACGGTGGCGAACACCGGCAAGGCCGCCACCCCGCCGCGCTTCACCATCACCGCAACGACGATGCCCAGCGGGTTCACCATCACGGACGTCGGCGCTCGCAGGCGGCTGGTGTACACGGGCGCGATCGGGGCGGGCGACTCGCTCAAGCTCGATGCGCGCAGCGGCTCGGTGCTCCTGAACGGGTACGCAGACCGCGGTTCCCTCCTCACTGTACGGGAGTGGACCCGCCTCGCCGCTGGTGCCTCCGGCACGTGGCTGTTCGAGGCGGCCGGGTCGACGGGCGCGCAGCTTCTCGTGGAGGCGGATCCGGCATGGTGGTAGCGGACAGCTACAGGGTGTTCGTCGGGGAGACGGTCACGGGCCGGATCACGGCGGACCTTCCGGCCGAGTCCATCAAGTGGGGCGTGCGCCTGAACGACGCCGGCCTCGTGGAGGCCACGGTCCGTGCGGACGCGCTCGAGCTCGCCCAGAGCGACATCGCGGCCGCGACGGCCCCGAAGCGGATGTTCCTGGGCATCGACTTCGGCGGCACAATCCTCGAGGCGGGCCCGATCTGGAAGCGGAAGTACAACTGGGAGACCGGAACCCTCACCGTCACCGGGGCCGGGATCTGGTCGCTCCTGGACAAGGTCAAGGCCCTGAACTGGGCCCAGATCCTCACCGGGACGGCGGTGACCAGGACCGCGATCGACCTCACGAACCTCACGCTTGCCTCGATCGCCCGCGAATTCGTGAGGATCCCGATCCAGACGAACCCCTCCAATCCGGGCCTTCCGATCGTCCTGCCGGCGCTCGTCGCCGGCACGAGCGAGCGGCATGTGAAGGGCTACGAACTCCAATGGGTGGGCGACCTCCTGCGGAACCTCACCAAGGTCGACAGCGGCCCGGACATCGCCTTCCGCCCCCGCTACAGCGCGACGGACGCGACGAAGGTCGAGTGGCCCATGGTCACCGGGACAGACGCCGATCCGCTCCTGCACCAGACGGGCGCGGACTGGATCTGGGACCCCGCCGTCGACCAGTCCGGCGTCGTGATGCTCGACACCGAAGAGGACGCATCGAAGATGGCCGACCAGGTGTGGCAGCCCGGGGCAGGATCCGAGCTGACCATGAAGCTCGCCACGGCGGCGGACACGACCCTGATCACGACGGCAGGCTACCCGTGGACGGAGGGCGACGTCGCGATGAAGGACGTAGAGGACCTGACCGTGCTGCAAGGCCACGCGAACGCCGGCCTGACCAAGGCCAAGCGCCCCGTCTCCCCGTGGGGCGTCACGGTCCGCGCCGACGTCGCCCCGGCCCTCGGCTCGTACAGCCCGGGCGACTTCGCCCAGCTGAACATCCCCCGGGGCCACCCCCTGATCGGCCAGGGAATGCAGCGCGTGCGGATCATGGCGGTCGACGGCGACGGCTCCCTCGAGGCGACGATCACCCCCGCGCCGATTGTCTCCACGCTCGGCGCGACCGCCTATGGCGCCTCCCGGATCGAGGGCGGCGTCAGGGCCGACCTGTGAGAGGAGAACCGTGGCGGACCTGATCCCGCGCAGCATCCCCGACCCCGACCCCGAGGCGAGGTTCTG
This sequence comes from Sinomonas terricola, assembly GCF_034931225.1. Taxonomy (NCBI): domain Bacteria; kingdom Bacillati; phylum Actinomycetota; class Actinomycetes; order Micrococcales; family Micrococcaceae; genus Sinomonas; species Sinomonas terricola. Next base: position 12,083 of record NZ_JAYGGQ010000004.1, on the reverse strand, counting down.
GGACCAGCAGGCCGAGGCGAAGAAGGAGGTCGAGCGTCTCCAGCGCGGCGCCCCGCAGAGGTCCATGTCGATCAGCGACACCACAGGAGCCGGGATCCGCGCCGACACGACCGGGTTCTACACCGTCGACGCGACGGGGCACACAATCGGGATCCTGCAGACCTCGGATGGCACCTTCGTCGTCTACGACCCGGCAAGCAACCAGCCCCGCGCCCGGTTCGGCAAGCTCCTCTCCGACGGCTCCTACGGCGGGGAGATCTGGGACACAGTCAACGGCGTCTGGGTCAAGCTCGTCACCGGGTCCTCGGTGTCCTGGGCGGCGATCACGGGCAAGCCGTCCACGTTCCCCCCGAGCTCGCACACCCACCCCGGCGCTGACGTCACCTCGGCAGTCGCGGACGCGACCGGGTCGAGCTGGGGCTACAACAACAACGTCGGCGGAACCTCGTACTTCGCGATGTGGCAGGGCAACGACCTCAAGTTCGGGAAGAACACCTCGAGCATCCGCTACAAGGAGAACGCCCGCGAGCACTGGATCGACCCTGCCCGGGTCCTCGCCCTCCTGCCAGTCCTCTACGAGCGCATCAACGGCGGCCTAACCGAGTTCGGCCTGATCGCCGAGCAGGTCGCCGAGCACCTCCCCGAGCTCGTCCAGTGGTACGACGGCCGCATCGAGAGCGTCCGCTACGACCTTCTCGCCGTCGCATTACTAGGCCTCCTGCGCCACCAGGAAGAGCGCCTCGGAGCCCTCGAAGCAGCCATGCAGCAGGTGCTGCCCGCCTTCGCCCCGCCGGCAGCGGCGTGGACCGCAGCGCCGTCGACGGCGTGCAACAACCCGCCCGAGGTCATCCCTGCCCCCGATCCGTACACCATCGCACCCCAGCAAGGAGGCACGGCATGACCGCGAACCGAGCCATCGGCGTCCCCGTCACAGGGACATCGCCGAGCTATGTCGGCACGACCACCGTCGAGGCACGCCTCGCGCTCGCAGGCCTGTACGCGGAGAACGCGCCCGGCGTGCCGCGCTCGGGTGTCCTCGCACAGTCCGCCACGAACCTCGTCACGGCCCGTTCCGATGGGTTCTCATACGACATCGCCCCGTGCCAGCTGGTGATCGGCCGCGCGGCGAACGAGGGGGTCTACAACCCGACGCTTACGGGCACCACGAACGCCGTGTCGGCGGCGGCCCCGGGCTCGGGCTCGCGGTGGGACCTCGTGTATGTGCTCCAGCGGGACCCCGGCAAGGGCGACACCGACAACCAGCCAGTCGTCGGCGTCGTCCAGGGAGCGTCTGGGTCGACGCCGACCAAGCCCTACGGCTCAGTTCCCGCCGGAGCCTACGTGCTAGCCGAAGCCCAGATCTTCTCCGGCACGACGTACGCGTCCCAGTCTCCGAACACGATCGCCCAGGTGTGGCGGCACACGGCGGCGCGCGGCGCTCCGGTCCCGGTGCGGAACCAGGCGGAGCGGGACGAGATCACGAGCCCGTCGATCGGCATGTCGGCGAAGCGGCTCGATCGGAAGGGAACGCTCGAGCTGTGGGACGGCGCCAAATGGGTCGGAGGCGGTGGCGCGAGCTGCACGCTGACGACGGTCGGTGTCTCTCCGGTGCAGTCCTTCGCCGATGGCGCCTCCGTAGCGGTCCAGTTCGGCACCGCCGTCACGGACACGGACTCCATGTCGAACCTCGGGGCGCAGCCCACCAGGGTCACGATCACAGTTTCGGGCCGCTACAGCGTGGCCGGCGGGGCCGGGTTCTCCACGAATGCCGCAACCGGCCGCGTCGTGGCGTGGCTGAGGAAGAACGGCACGGACATCGGCTATGGGGGGCAGGCTGTCCCGATCACGAACAACGGGGCGCTCAGCCAGTACTCGGCGAAGGCCGCTGTCCCCAATCTCGACCTCGTCGCCGGGGACTACCTCGAGCTCATGGTCTCCCAGTCCTCCGGATTCCCCCAGAACATCAACGCAACCGCGTGGGACACCGGACACCTCTGCGTCGTGCAGGTGGGCTGAGGACGGAAAGCGTGTGGATCTTCAGACATGGGGCGGATTCCTGGCCTCTGTGGGGACGTTTCTCGGGGTGCTCGGCGGCGGTGTCGCGTGGCTGATCAACCGAGCGGACCGGAAGCGCGAGAGGAGAGAGCGCGAGTTGATAGCGGCTCTCAAGGAGCGCATCGAGGAGCTCAAGGCGGCAGTGCGCCGTCTCGAGCGGAAGCTGAGCGTGATGCGCCGCACGGCAGGGCAGTGGCGGGAGCAGCTCATCGCGAACGACATCGAGCCTGATCCTTCCGAGTGGCCCAAGGATGATGAGAATGACCGCTGAGTCTGAGTGGAATGAATCCCTCGCATGGCAGGAGAGCGACCTCAGCCGCCGCAACCGGGCGATGCGCAGGCGGAACCTGCTCCTGGTGGCGGCGGCGATCGCGGCGGTGCTGTTCGGGCTGGCGGCGGCATGGCTCGCCGTGGACAACCAGCGGCTGGCCGCCGCGCAGACCGCCGAGAAGCAGTCGCTCGCACAGGAGTTCGCTGCGGCGTGCCAGCGAGATGACTTCGCGGACACGACAGCCGGACGGAACATCTGTCGCAAGGCCCAGGATGTCGCCCAGAGCCCGGCCCCCGGCCCGGCAGGCCCCGCCGGGCGCGACGGCATCGACGGCAAGGACGGAGCGCAGGGCCCCGCTGGCGCCCCCGGAACCCCTGGCCCTCAGGGCAGCCCCGGGGCACAGGGACCGGCCGGCGCGGACGGGGCGACGGGGCAGCAGGGCCCGCCGGGACAGCAGGGCGCAGCCGGCCCCCCCGGCCCACAAGGCGGCCCGGGTCCCGCAGGCGCGACAGGGCCACCAGGTCCGGCAGGCCCTGCCCCGGCGAGCTTCACCTTCGTCGACGCCTCTGGGCGCACCTATACCTGCACGCCGGACCCGCCCGGGTCCACGACCTACACGTGCACCGCCAACTCTCTGATTGGAGGGAAATAGATGGGCTACATATGGCCGGTCGACCCCGAGTTCGAGGTCACCCAGGAGTTCGGAGCGAACCCCGGCGCAACGCTCCCCGACGGCACTCCAGTGAACCCGCCCGGGGGTCACACGGGACGCGACTTCGCCACGCCCATCGGGACGCCGGTCGTCGCGGTGGGCGATGGCGTGATCGACTTCGCGGGGCAGGCTGACTGGACGCCGAACGACAACCCGCTCTGGATGATGGGCTCCATCTGCATCATCCTCAACTGCGGCGACGCGCAGCCGGACTTCACCTACGGCCACCTCTCCAGCGTGTCGGTCACGGCGGGGCAGTCCGTCAGGCAGGGACAGGTCATCGGGTACACCGGCAACACCGGGGCCTCGACCGGCCCACATCTCCACTTCGAGGCTCTGCCCCCCGGCTACGCCCTCGATCAACGGACCTACGGGCGGGTGGATCCGCGCCGCTACTGCACCGGATTCCCATCCGGATTAGAACCCCAAGCGAACGACATCACCCCAATAGACACGGAAGGATTCCTCATGACCCTCTCAGACCAGGACCAGATCGAGGTCCGCGACAACCTGCGTAAGGTTGTCGGCGCGCTCGGTGCAGCGGAAGGCCCCGGTGACGTTGCCGAGATCCGGGACAACGTCCGGAAGCTCGTCTATGGACAGCTCACGCCGGAGCAGGTCGCTGCCGCGATCCCGACCGACATCGCCCAGCAGGTGTTCGACGAGCTCGGCAAGCGGCTCCAGACGGGAGCAGCCCATGGCTGACCATGTCGCCGAAGCCGCCGGTCCGACTCAGGCTGCCCACCCGTGGCGGGCATCCGTCCGCACCTTCGTCCAGACCGTCATCCCTGCGGCGATCGGATTCGGGCTCCTCGTCCCGGCCGTCGTCGACGCGTTCGTGTCCGGGTTCGGCCAGCAGCTCCCGCCCGCGGTCGTCGCGTGGCTGACCGCGGCCGCGCTCGCGGTCGGCGCGCTCGCGGCCACGCTCGCTCGGATCATGGCACTGCCGGCCGTCGTCGTGTGGACGGGCCGCTGGCTGCCGTGGATCGCCCCGGCGCCCCCCGGCGGCCCTGCGACCCAGACAGGCCCAGGAACGATCGCGCAGAGTCCGGACACAGTCGCGCCGCCGAGCCCGAGCCAATAGAAGGAACAGCGATGCCCCCGCCCTCCGGATCGGAGGGCGGGGGCATCGTCGCGTCGCCGGGCGAAGGTCTCGCAGTCGGGGCTCAGGTCCCGATTCGAAGCGAGATCGCTTTGAGCGCGCGATCGGCGTCCTTCGGGTTCGTGAGCCTGAACTCGGTGATTGAACCCGCGGTCGATATCACGAGGTACTTGTACGGGAACCGTTGGATCACGGTGACTGACGTGATGGCCTTCGTGGGGATATACGTCTTCCCAGAGCCGGCAGTGGTCAGTGCGCCGATCTTCGGCGAGCGAACGACCTCGATGTGCTGGTCGAACACGCCGAGGCTGATGGGCTGGTTTCCGTCGAGGGCGCGCACGACTTCCGCGGCCCCGTCGAATTCGGGGATCCCGAGCAGCTTCTTGAACACGATCGATCTCCTGTAGGTACGAGTGCTCGACGGCTTGAACCCGTCGGGTCTCATCACTCTAGAGCGAACTCGGGGGCGTTGTGAGGCTCTCTGTTAGAAGATCCTGCGCGATCGCTCGATATAGGTATGTGTTTTCTAGAGGTTATTGGGCATGCATTTCTGCGCGAACGTCGTGTGCGGCCCCGCCGGCCGCTCGTCCGGCTGCCTCCTGCGCGCGGGGGAGATCGTTCAGGGCCTCGAGCTCGCGCGTTCGCGCCGGCCCTCCGCGCGCCGCGACGCCGAGCTCGCGCGAGGGCCTGCGCGGCTCGCGCAGGCCCTCGCGATCGGCCGCGAGCACAACGGGGCCGCTCTCGAAGGCGGCGAGTTCCGGCTTGAGCCCCCGCCGCACCGTCCCGCATCCGTGCTCAACGGTCCGCGCGTGGGCGTGGCCGGCGCGGGCGGCTCGGCCGAGTATCCGTGGCGCTTCTGGCTAGCCGGGGAGCCGAGCGTTTCCGCCTACCGCGCCGCAAAGCCGCGGACCCGCGCTCGAGCCGCGGGAGACGCCGTCGTCCGCTGACGTTCAGATGGACGTTGCGAACATCGACGTCGCGGGGCCAGGGCACGTCTTCAGGTCTTATGCGGGGATCTACGCGGCGTCGAGCGGCGCCTCGGAGCGGGACGCGAGCCGGTCGAGCAGGCGGCCCCTGACCTCGGGCCACTCGTGGCCGAGCACGGAGAACATCGCGGTGTCGACGCGCCCGCCGTCGTGGCCGGGGCGGTATTCGCGCAGCGTCCCCTCATAGACGGCGCCGAGGTTGAGGAGTGCCTTCGCGCTGCGCCCGTTGCGCGTGTCCACGCGGAAGGCGACGCGGCTCACGCCGATGTCCTCGAACGCGTGGCCCATGAGGAGGAGCTTCGAGGCGGGATTGATCCCCGCGCCCCAATACGCTCGCCCGAAGAAGGTCCCGCCGATCTCGGCCCGCCCGTGCTGGGCGCTCAGCTCATAGAGCCCCGTCGTGCCCGCGAGCGAGCCGGTGTACGCATCGGCGACGGCGAAGGGGAGGGCCGCGGGGTCGTCGAGCCGCGCAACGAAGAGCCCAACGAGCTCTTCGACGCACTCGGGCCGCCGCGCGGCCATGCCTGACCAGAGCTCGGCGTCGATGAGCGGGAAGAGCTGCTCGGCCTGCAGGGGCGCAAGCGGCAGCAGGCGGACGCCGTGCCCGGCGAGCGCAACCGTGTGATGCATGCGGAATATTGAAGCACCTGCCCGACCTCCGCGGAATGGGGTCCGGGGCCATGTGGACATGAACATTGGGTAACGTGGAATGGTGACCCCTGAGAGCACCCCTTCCGGCCGCGCGTCGACCCCCTCGGATCCGCGGATTCCAGCGCCTCGAGGGGCCTCGGTCGATGACATCCTCGACCGTCTGTGCGCCACTGTGGAGGACTATCCGAAGCCGGGGATCACGTTCAAGGACCTCACGCCGGTCTTCGCCGATCCGGAGGGCTTCCGCGTGATCGTGCACGCGCTCACCGAACCGTTCGCGGGCCAGTTCGACCTCGTGGCGGGCGTCGAGGCCCGCGGCTTCCTCCTCGCCGCCGCGGCAGCGTTCGCGACGGGCACCGGGGTCATCACGGTGCGGAAGAAGGGGAAGCTCCCGCGGCGCACGATCTCCGAGGACTACGCGCTCGAATATGGGACGGCGACGCTCGAGGTGCACGAGGAGGACATTCCGCGGGGAACGCGCGTCCTCCTCCTCGACGACGTCCTCGCCACCGGCGGCACCCTCTCGGCGGCGACCCGCCTCATGGAGCGCACGGGCGCGCACGTGGCGGGCATCGGCGTCGTCCTCGAGCTCACGGGCCTCCACGGGCGGGCCGCGCTCGCGGGGCACCGGGTCCGCTCGCTTCAGCGCATCGCCGGCTGAGCACGCGGTTTCCGGCACGTTCACCCAAATCGCTGTAGAATGGACGGTCCGTCATTGCAGTAAGGGGAATGCGCCGATGCTCGACGCCGATCTGGCTCACGAACGCGACTACGTGAGGGGCCTGTACCGCCGGCTCGATGAGCTGCGGGACGAGAAACGCGGCCAGCTCGCGGCGGTGCGCAAGGCGGGCGCGATCGGCTCCGTGCAGAACATCTCGGAGCGGGACGCCTTCGCGGCGATGTATGAAGATCGGCTCGCCCAGCTCGACGCGGTCGAGGATCGGCTCGTGTTCGGCCGCCTCGACCTGGACGACGGCGAGGCCCAGTACATCGGGCGCATCGGCCTCAGCACGGATGACCTCCGGCGCCTCATGGTCGACTGGCGCGCCCCCGAGGCGAGCCACTTCTATCAGGCGACGGCGTTCGACCGCCAAGGTGTGCGGCGCCGCCGGCACCTCATCTTGCAGGGCCGCGACGTCAAGGCCATCGAGGACGACATCCTCGACTCGGACATGCTCGACGCTGCGCACCACCATCAAGGCGAAGGCGCCCTACTTGCGGCCCTCAATTCGAAGCGCACGGGCCGCATGGCGGACATCGTGAGCACGATCCAGGCCGAGCAGGACCGCATCATCCGCGCTCCGATGCCCGGCGCGCTCGTCGTGCAGGGCGGGCCGGGCACGGGCAAGACCGCCGTCGCGCTCCACCGCGCCGCGTACCTCCTGTACAGCCACCGTGACCGGCTCAAGTCGGCGGGCGTCCTGCTCGTGGGGCCGTCGCCGTCGTTCATGAAGTACATCGAACGCGTGCTGCCCTCGCTCGGCGAGACGGGCGTAGTCATGTCGAGCCTCGGGCGCCTCATGCCGGGCATCGCTGCGGTGCCGGAGGACGATGCCCGCATCGCGAAGCTCAAGGGGAGCCAGCGGATGGCCGAGGTCATCGCAGCGGCGGTCGCGAACCGGCAGCGCATCCCCGCGGGAGACAGGATCCTCGACGTCGAGGGGCAGAAGCTCCTGCTCACGCCGCGGCAGGTGCGCCGCGCGCGCGACAAGGCGCGCGCGACCGGGAAGCCCTACAACGAGGCCCGCAACACGTTCGTCAAGATCCTCCTGCGCGAGCTCACGGAGCAGCTCCAATCGAAGATCGAGGCCGCGAGCGTCGGGAACAACGCCGACCGGGCCTACCTGGCCGAGGACGTCCGCCAGGCGCGGGACGTGAGGGTCGCGCTCAACCTGTGCTGGATGCCGATGGCGCCGCAGAAGCTCCTCGCGGAGCTCTTCTCGAAGCGCGCGATCCTCGATGCGGTCGCGACGAACCTCACCGCCGAGGAGCGCGAACTCCTCGTGCGCCCAGTGGATGCCCCATGGACCGAGGCCGACGTCCCTCTGCTTGACGAAGCAGCCGAATTGCTCGGCGAGGCGGACGCGAGCGGCGGCTCGGAGGCCGCGCGCCGCGAGGCCGACCGCAGGCGCGACCTCGAGAACGCCGAGCGCACGCTCGCGAATCTCGACAGCTCGCTGCGCGAGCAGGGCATCGACGGGGTCGTGAGCGCCGAGGACCTCGCCGACTTCCAGGAGGCGCCCGAGGCGCGGCTCACGGCGGCCGAGCGCGCGGTCGGGGACCGCACATGGGCGTACGGCCACATCATCGTCGACGAGGCGCAGGAGCTTTCGTACATGCAGTGGCGCCTGCTCGTGCGCCGGTGCCCGCTCAAGTCGTTCACGATCGTGGGCGACATCGCCCAGACGAGCGCGTCCGCGGGGGCGTCGTCGTGGGGTTCCGCGCTCACGCCGTTCTTCGGCGACCGGTGGCAGCTCGAGGAGCTCACGGTCAACTACCGCACGCCGAGCCAGATCGCGGAGGCGGCGGCCCGCATGGCGGCCGCGGCGGGCCTCACCGTCTCGGCGCCGAAGGCCGTCCGCGAAGGGCAGTGGCCGCCGCTGGTCGACACGGTTCCGGCTGGCGAGGTCATTGGGAGGCTCGTGGCCTCCATGCCCGAGGAGCTCCGTGCGGCCGACGGCGGACTCGTCGCGGTGATCGCGCCGGAGGAGCTTGTGGTGCCCGCGCGGGCAGCGCTCCGCGACGTGTACGGGGCTCGCGTCGGCCAGGGCGCGGGCAGCTTCGACCAGGACATCGTCGTGATAGATCCGCGCGAGGCGAAGGGGCTCGAGTTCGACGTCGTCGTGGTCCTCGAACCGTCCCGCCTCGTGGACGCGCATCACGGCCGCGTCGGCGACCTATACGTCGCAATGACCCGGCCCACGCAGCGGCTGCGGCTCATCTCGTCCGAGCCCCTTCCTGCGGGCATCGAGGCCGAATTGGCCGTGGCGTGACTGATACCGTAGAAGCCGTGCCGCAGACACTACTCGATACGCAGAAGAACGATCCGAGCTTCCCGAATATCTGGCAGGAGCTCGTGTGGCGTGGCCTCGTCCACGTCTCGACCGATGAGGCGGAGCTCGAGGCTCTCCTCGCCGGGGATCCGATCACGTATTACTGCGGCTTCGATCCGACGGCCCCGAGCCTCCACCTCGGCAACCTCGTCCAGCTCCTGCTCCTTCGCCGCCTCCAGCTCGCGGGGCACAAGCCGTTGGGGCTCGTGGGCGGCTCGACGGGGCTCATCGGCGATCCGCGGCCGACGGCGGAGCGCACCCTCAATACGAAGGACACCGTTGCGGAGTGGGTCGGCTACCTCAAGGCCCAGGTGCAGCGCTTCCTGAGTTTCGAGGGCGAAAATGCCGCGCGCATGGTCAACAACCTCGACTGGACCGCACCGCTCTCGGCGATCGACTTCCTGCGGGATGTCGGCAAGCATTTCCGTGTCGGGACGATGCTCCGCAAGGACGCCGTCGCGTCACGGCTGGCCTCGGACGAGGGCATCTCGTACACCGAGTTCAGCTACCAGATCCTCCAGGGCATGGACTACCTCGAGCTGTTCCGGGACTACGGCTGCGTCCTGCAGACCGGTGGGTCGGACCAGTGGGGCAACCTCACGAGCGGGACGGAGCTCATCCGCAAGGTCGAGGGCAAGACCGTTCACGCGCTCGGGACGCCGCTCATCACGAACGCGGACGGGACGAAGTTCGGCAAGAGCGAGGGCAACGCCATCTGGCTCGACGCCGCCATGTGCTCGCCGTACGCGTTCTACCAGTTCTGGCTCAACACCGCGGACGCCGATGTGATCGACCGCCTCAAGGTGTTCACGTTCCTCACTCGCGCGGAGATCGAGGAGCTCGAGGCTGCCGTGCGAGAGCGGGCGTTCGCCCGCGAGGCACAGCGACGGCTCGCGTTCGAGGTCACGGCTGTGGTCCACGGAGTCGACGCGACCGAGAAGGTCATCGCGGCGTCGGCCGCCTTGTTCGGCAACGGAGACCTTGGCGTGCTCGACGAGGGCACGCTTGAGGCCGCGACCGCTGAATTGACGACGGCGGCAGTCACCGTCGATCAGCTCGGCATCATCGAGCTATTGGTCGCCACGGGCCTCTCCGAAAGCAAGTCCGCGGCCCGGCGCACCGTGGGGGAGGGCGGCGCGTACGTGAACAACATCAAGGTCACCGACCCCGAAGCTGTCGTGGATTCGGAGCTCGCGCTGCACGGCCGTTACTTCCTCGTCCGCCGCGGCAAGAAGAGCCTCGCGACGGCCATCCTGAAGGACTGACCCGACCGGCGCTAGCATCTCATCCGCCCAGAGCCCCGAGCGACACGCCCGGGGGTCTGGGCGGATTTGCTGTCTGAGTCGGGGCCGTGTACTGTATTTCGAGTCGCCGCCGCAGGGCGGAGACCGAAATCCTTTCCTTATTAGCCGCAAGGCGCGCCTCGGTTCGAAAACCGCGGATTTGCGCTGATGCGCTCGGGAAGGTAAATTAGAACATCGTTCCGCGGGGCGATGCCAGACTGAATTGCTCTGGTTATTCCGTAGGGGCCTGTTGTTTGAGAACTCAATAGCGTGCCATGTTTGATCGACGCCATTTTTTTGATGGCTGGATTTGCCTGGCCTGCCGCACCCCCGTGTGGTTTGGCCGGGTTTTCGGCTTGGATCGGATTGCCGGTTTGCGTCTTTTTCCGGGCGCGGCTGGTTTTCTTTGTTTTTTCGTTTTTGACGGAGAGTTTGATCCTGGCTCAGGATGAACGCTGGCGGCGTGCTTAACACATGCAAGTCGGACGATGATGCCCTTCGGGGTGGATTAGTGGCGAACGGGTGAGTAACACGTGAGCAACCTGCCCTTGACTCTGGGATAAGCCTGGGAAGCTGGGTCTAATACCGGATATGTGCCTCCTGCCGCATGGTGGGGGGTGGAAAGCCTTGTGCGGTCTTGGATGGGCTCGCGGCCTATCAGCTTGTTGGTGGGGTGATGGCCTACCAAGGCGACGACGGGTAGCCGGCCTGAGAGGGTGACCGGCCACACTGGGACTGAGACACGGCCCAGACTCCTACGGGAGGCAGCAGTGGGGAATATTGCACAATGGGCGCAAGCCTGATGCAGCGACGCCGCGTGGGGGATGACGGCCTTCGGGTTGTAAACCCCTTTCGGCAGGGGACAAGCCGCTTCGGCGGTGAGGGTACCTGCGGAAGAAGCGCCGGCTAACTACGTGCCAGCAGCCGCGGTAATACGTAGGGCGCGAGCGTTATCCGGAATTATTGGGCGTAAAGAGCTCGTAGGCGGTTTGTCGCGTCTGCTGTGAAAGCCCGGGGCTCAACCCCGGGTCTGCAGTGGGTACGGGCAGGCTGGAGTGCAGTAGGGGAGACTGGAATTCCTGGTGTAGCGGTGAAATGCGCAGATATCAGGAGGAACACCGATGGCGAAGGCAGGTCTCTGGGCTGTAACTGACGCTGAGGAGCGAAAGCGTGGGGAGCGAACAGGATTAGATACCCTGGTAGTCCACGCCGTAAACGTTGGGCACTAGGTGTGGGGGGCATTCCACGTCCTCCGCGCCGCAGCTAACGCATTAAGTGCCCCGCCTGGGGAGTACGGCCGCAAGGCTAAAACTCAAAGGAATTGACGGGGGCCCGCACAAGCGGCGGAGCATGCGGATTAATTCGATGCAACGCGAAGAACCTTACCAAGGCTTGACATGGGCCGGATCGCCTCAGAGATGGGGCTTCCCTTCGGGGCCGGTCCACAGGTGGTGCATGGTTGTCGTCAGCTCGTGTCGTGAGATGTTGGGTTAAGTCCCGCAACGAGCGCAACCCTCGTTCCATGTTGCCAGCACGTAAGGGTGGGGACTCATGGGAGACTGCCGGGGTCAACTCGGAGGAAGGTGGGGACGACGTCAAATCATCATGCCCCTTATGCCTTGGGCTTCACGCATGCTACAATGGCCGGTACAAAGGGTTGCGATGCTGTGAGGCTGAGCCAATCCCAGAAAGCCGGTCTCAGTTCGGATTGGGGTCTGCAACTCGACCCCATGAAGTCGGAGTCGCTAGTAATCGCAGATCAGCAACGCTGCGGTGAATACGTTCCCGGGCCTTGTACACACCGCCCGTCAAGTCACGAAAGTCGGTAACACCCGAAGCCGGTGGCCCAACCCTTGTGGGGGGAGCCGTCGAAGGTGGGACTGGCGATTGGGACTAAGTCGTAACAAGGTAGCCGTACCGGAAGGTGCGGCTGGATCACCTCCTTTCTAAGGAGCCCCTCCTCCCGGGGG